>JAGQSE010000221.1:0-992 GCA_020439725.1 Acidobacteriota bacterium | reverse complement strand
AGGTCCTGGGACAGCCCCGCCAGCCGGGCGGCGCGCTCGATCTGCTCGCGGCTCGCGTCGGGGCGGCCGAGGGCGATGTTCTCGGCCACCGTCGCCGAGAACAGGAAGGTCTCCTGGGGCACCATGCCGATGGCGCTGCGGAGCTGCGCGAGGGGCAGGTGGCGGACGTCATGGCCGTCCACCAGGAGGGATCCCGGCGGCGGATCCGCCAGACGCGGGATCAGCGACAAGAGTGTGCTCTTGCCCGCGCCGGTGCGGCCCACCAACGCCACCGTGGTCCCCGCCGGCACCTCGACCGAGATGTTCTCGAGCACCGGAGCGGCGTCCGGCTCGTAGGCGAAGGTGAGGTCGCGGAGCTCGATCCCGCCGGCGATCTCCTCGACCTCCACCAGCGGCGGCACGTCGGCGATCTCCGGCTGCTGGTCGAGGATGCCACGCAGCCGCCGCATCGAAGCCGCGGCCCGCTGGATCAGGTTGACCACCCAGCCGACGGCGATCATGGGCCAGGTCAGCCGGCCGAGGAAGAGGTTGAACTTGACCAGGTCGCCCACCGTCATCTGCCCCTGGTAGGTCAGGAGCCCGCCGTAGCACAGCACCGCCACGTAGCCCAGACCGATGAGCAGCTGGAGCATCGGATGGAAGGCCGCCGACCACCGGATCAGCCTGCGGTTGCGCTCGACGTACTCCTCGTTGAGCCTGCGGAAGGCGCTTTCCTCGGCGTTCTCGCGGACGTAGGCGCGAACCACGCGGGCACCCGAGAGGTTCTCCTGCACCTTGGTCGAGAGATCCGAAAACTGGTCCTGTACCTGCTGGAAGTGGTGGTGGATCCGCAGACCGAACTCGCGGGTCGCCAGCGCCACCGCCGGCGTCGTGATCACCGCCACCAGGGTCAGCGGCGCGTGGATCGAAGCCATCAGGACCAGGCAACCGATGCCGGTGAGGACGGTGTTGGCGCTGTACATCACCGCCGGACCGCACGCCTGGCGCACCGC
>JAGQSE010000220.1:2423-4876 GCA_020439725.1 Acidobacteriota bacterium | reverse complement strand
CGCGACCTACACCAACGTCTTCAACCACATCCGCAGCCTGATGGCGAAGACGCCGGAGGCGCGGATGCGCGGCTATCAGCCGGGTCGCTTCAGCTTCAACGTCAAGGGCGGGCGGTGCGAGGCATGCTCCGGCGACGGCCAGATCAAGATCGAGATGCACTTCCTGCCGGACATCTACGTCACCTGCGAGGTGTGCGGCGGCAAGCGCTACGATCGCGAGACGCTGGCGGTGCGCTACAAGGGCCTCAACATCGCCGAGATCCTCGACCTCTCGGTCGAGCAGGCCCTCGAGGTCTTCGCCAACATCCCGCCGGTGCAGCGCATCTTGAGCACGCTCTTCGAGGTCGGTCTGGGTTACATCAAGCTCGGCCAGCCGGCGACCACCTTGAGCGGTGGCGAGGCGCAGCGGGTCAAGCTCGCCCGCGAGCTGTGCAAGCGCTCGACGGGACAGACGCTCTACCTGCTCGACGAGCCCACCACCGGGCTCCACTTCGACGACGTCGGGAAGCTCCTGCACATGCTCCAGCAGCTGGTCGACGTCGGCAACACGGTGCTGGTCATCGAGCACAACCTCGACATCATCCGTGCCGCCGACCACCTCATCGACCTCGGTCCCGAGGGTGGTGCCGGTGGTGGCGAGCTGGTGGCGGTGGGTACCCCGGAGGAGGTTGCGGCGGTGCGCGAGAGCTATACCGGACGCTTCCTCAAACAGGTCCTGCCCAGCCCGGCGAAGCGCCGTCGCAAGACCGGCTGAGCTGGGGCCGCCTGGCGCCCGGTCCCGTTCCCCGGCGGTAGAATGACGGCGCGATGACCGTCGCCGGCTCCAACCTCGCCGAGAAACGGCGCATCCTCCAGCTCGAGACGCTCCACGACCTGGCGCTGGCGCTGCGCGCCCGCCGCGGCGAGCAGGAGCTGGTCGACGAGCTGCTCGGCCGGGTCTGCTCGGTGCTCGACCCGGCGGCGGCGGTGGCGGTGACCCAGGACGCCTATGGCGGACCCCAGGCGGTGGCGACGGTGGGCTGGCACGAAGCCCCACCGGACGGCGAGGCGCTGCTGCTCGATCCGACCTACCGCCGGCTGTTGCGCGGCGAAGGGGTCGTCGAAGCCCGCGACGGCGAGCTCGCCGGACGGCCCTACCGCGAGCTCCTGGCGGCGCCGCTGGCCCACCGGGAGGCGCGCTTCGGCTACCTGGCGGTCCTCGACAAGGAAGTGCGCGGCTCCGCCGAGCCCTCGTTCTCCGAAGACGACCGGCGCTTCCTCGACGCGGTCGCGGCGCTGGCGGCGGTGTCCCTCGACGGTGCGCGACAGGTGGCGAGCCTCGAGGACCAGCGGCAGCGACTCGAGGAGGAGAACAAGTCGCTCCGCGGACAGCTCAGCGACGAGCTCAGCGGCCAGCGCATCGTCGCTCACGCGCCGGCCATGCGCCGCATCCTCGACCTGGTCCAGCGTGTCGCGCCGCGCGGTGTCAACGTGCTCGTACGCGGCGAGAGCGGCACCGGTAAGGAGCTGGTCGCCAAGCTCTTGCATGTGCTGTCGGGGCGCGCCGGAGCGCTGGTCACCGTCAATTGCGCAGCGATCCCCGAGGGCCTCCTCGAGAGCGAGCTCTTCGGCATCGAGGGCGGGGTCGCCACCGGCGTCCAGGCCCGGGTGGGCCGGTTCGCGCTGGCCGACGGGGGCACGCTCTTCCTCGACGAGATCGGCGACATGCAGCCGGCGCTGCAGGCGAAGCTCCTACGGGCGCTCCAGGAACGCGAGGTGGTCAAGGTGGGTGGCCGGCGGCCGGTTCCCGTCGATGTCCGGGTGGTGGCGGCGACGCACCAGGACCTCGGAGCCCTGATCGAGGAGGGGCGGTTCCGCGACGACCTCTACTACCGGCTCAAGGGCGTCGAGATGGAGCTGCCGCCGCTCCGCCGCCGCCGCCGCGACATCCCCCACCTGGTACGTCATTTTGCCGAGGAGTTCTGCCGTCGCGAGGGTATCGTCACGCCCGCCTTCCGCTCCGACGCCACCGCTTTGCTCCTCGCCTACGACTACCCGGGCAACGTGCGCGAGCTCCAGAACATCGTCGAAGGCGCCGTCTCTCTGGCCGAGGGGGAGATCGATCGCGAGCTGGTCGAGTCTCTCCTGACCTCCTCCGCCGGCGAGCAGTCGCCGGACGAGCGGACCCCGCCCGAGCCCGCCGAGGGTGCGGCGGCGGACGGGGCCGGGGATCTGGACCTCGAGACCGTCGAACGCCGTCACATCCACCGCGTCCTACGCCTGACCCGCGGTAACAAGACCGCCGCGGCGCGGATCCTCGGCGTCGATCGCCGCACCCTGCTGCGCAAGGGCTTCTGAACTCCGGTTGCGGCGGGGCATTTTGTCTCGCATGGGGCAATTTGTCTCGTCAGGCCTTCAGCGGATCGAAAGGCTCGATTCCGCCCCGGTTTCTCAGACCGATGCACGGACCCGGG
>JAGQSE010000220.1:0-2356 GCA_020439725.1 Acidobacteriota bacterium | reverse complement strand
AGAGCTCGCAGCAAGGTCGAGCAAACGCCCGGAACCAGGGGCTTTGCGCGGGCTCCGACAGGACTCGGAGAGTTGGCAGAAAGCTTGCTCTAGGCGAGAGGACCAGGTTCTGAACGAGGCCGTGATCAAGGAGGTCCCCCATGCTAGAGTCGATCCGCAAGTCAGCCGCCACGGCGCATCTGCCATTGGGAATCCTGGTCTCGGGCCTGAGCTTGACGACCTTCGGCTTCCTCCTGGTGCAGGACCTGCTAGATCCCATCGTGGTCTTCTTCCTGCAGCTCTACCTGGCGTTCTGAACTGCGCGGACCGATTTCGAGCATGGTTCAAGACTCCCCTCTCCGGGAGACGTCCTTGCGTCTTCCCATGCAGCCCGACATGGAGATCGAGGCCGGCAAGGTCGCGACCTCCATGGCCGAGGCGATGGAGATGAGTCCGGATAAGATCGACGAAGTGCGGATGGCGGTGGTCGAAGCCTGCATCAACGCCATCGAGCACAGCAACGCCCCGGATCGCGAGGTCCTCATCGAGGTCGCGATCCTGGGGGCGAAGCAACCCGAGCGTCTGTGTGTCAAGGTACACGACGCCGGCGTCGGTTTCGTGCCCGAGACGATCGAGGCTCCATCCCTCGAGCGCAAGCTCAAGGCCAAGCGCAAGAGGGGTTGGGGGTTGACCATCATCCGCGGGCTCATGGACGAGGTGGAGATTCAATCCGGCGCCGACGGCACGACCGTGGTCATGTACAAGTCGCGGTGAACGGAGAGGCGGTAGCGATGACGGAGAGCCTGAAACTATCGGTCGAGAAGCGCGAGCTCATCGCGGTCGTCTATACCGAGGGGTACATCAACAACCAGGGCGGCGAGGAAATCGCCCGCGTGGCCTACGAGCTCATCGACCAGGGATACAAGACCCTGCTGCTCAACCTCGCCGGGACCAAGATCGTCAACTCCATCGGCATCTCCATCCTCATTGAGATCATCGAGAAGATGATCGAGATCGACGGGCGTCTGGCCTTTTGCTGTCTGACGCCGACCATCGAGAAGACCTTCCACATCATGGGCCTGGCGCAATACTCGGGGATCTTTCCGGACGAGGCCGCCGCCGCCGACGCCTTGGCCGGCGCCTGATCCGGTCTCCGGTCCGCGTCATGACCTCCCGCTGGCTCAAGGGCCGCGAGACTCGGAACCGCCACCGTCCCTGGTCACGGGGCCGGGACGGTGATCAGGACCTTGGGGTGCTGCGCCGAGCCTTCGAGCATTGGTGCCGGCGCGCGGAGCCGAGCGTCGCGGGGCTCTATCTCAAGGAAGAGGACGGGCGGCTACGGCGGGTGGCGGCGCACGGCGGCGACCTTCCCGAGCGTCTGGCGACGCCGGCCTTTCGCGGCTGCACGGCCCTCGAGCTCCCCGGGGCCTGGCTGCTCGCCGCCGACGCCGGCGAGATGGCCGAGGAAGCGGTCGAACGGCTCTTCCTGGCGGCGTCGACCCGCACGGTCCAGCTGGCGGACCGGCTTCGCCAGCAGACCTTCCAGGCGCGCTACCGCGGCGTCGAGCTCGAAGCGCTGTACGACGTCGGTCTCGCGGTGGTCTCGACCCTCGACCTCCATCGCCTGTCGGAGGAGATCCTGTTGCGCGCCGTCTCGCTGCTCGACGCCCGCCGCGGCGCCCTCTACGAGCTCGACGGCTCCCTCTATCGGTTGCGAAACGACCTCGGTGGTGACGCCGCCGGGACCGTCGAGGCCACTGATGAGGCGCTGGCGGGGCTTCTCGGCGGCGAAGGCCAGCAGCCCGGCGAGATCCTTCCCGGCTGTTCCCACGCGCTGGCGGTGACCGTCGAGGGCAGCGGTGCACCGCCCGGTCTGCTCCTGGTCGGCGACAAGGAGAGCCGGGTCGGCGTCGGGCCCTTCAGCGATCTCGATCAGCGCACCCTCGGGCTTTTTGCACGCCAGGCGGGGATCGCCCTCGAGAACGCTCACCTGCACCGTCAGGCCCTCGAAAAGGAGCGCCTCGAGCGCGAGATGCAGCTGGCTTCGGACATCCAGCGACAGATCCTGCCCGCGGCGCTGCCGAGGCTTGCGGGGTGGGAGCTCGCCGGCTGGAACCGGCCGGCACGGGTCGTTGGGGGGGACTACTACGACGTCCGCGAGCTCTCCGGGGACCGCCTGCTGCTGGTGGTGGCGGACGTCGCCGGCAAGGGAATGCCGGCGGCGCTCCTGGTCTCGAATCTGCACTCGGCGCTGCGTCTGCTGGTCCCCGAGAAGGCGGCGGAACCGGCGCTCGTCGACCAGCTCAACCGCCACGTCCTCGAGTCGAGCCTGCCCAACAAGTTCATCACCCTGCTGCTCGTCGAGATCGACCGGGGG
>JAGQSE010000219.1 GCA_020439725.1 Acidobacteriota bacterium | reverse complement strand
GAGGAGGTGGCGTCGCACTTCGGATCGGGCTTCGACTTCACGATGCTGGTGCTCCACGGCGACACCCTGGACGACGCCCTGGCCCTGACCGACCGGGCCGCCGCCGGCGCCCGCCGGCTGATGACCGAGGGCGAGCTCCGCGGCTTCCGCGCCGTCACCTCGCTCCTGCCACCGCTCGAGCAGCAGACGGAAGCCCTCGAGTGGCTGGAACGCTGGCGGGCGGAGGGCCCCGGGGTCGCCGGCATCGCCGACCGCTTCGACCAGGCGGTGACGGAGCAGGGGATCCGCGCCGCGCCGTTCCGCGAGGGACTCGACCTCCTGGGCCAGGCCCTCGAGCGCGATCGCCCGCTGAGCGTCGACGAGATCGACTCGACGGAGCAGGGGAAACGCCTCCTGGCGCAGTACTTGAGGAAGACCGAGGGCGGTTGGACGAGCGTCGTGCGGCTCTTCCCACCCGACAACCGCTGGCGTCGCTCGGCGCCGCCGGCGGTCCTCGCGCTGGCCGACGAGCTCGGACCCGACGCGGTGGTGGCGGGGACCAACGTGCTCAACCAGCGGGTGCGCCAGATCGTGCTCCACGACGCCTTCCTCGCCGGCCTGGTCGGCTTCGTGCTGGTGGCGTTCCTGATCTTCCTCGACTTCCGCGCGCTCGGTTACACGCTGCTGTCGCTGACCCCGCTGGCGGTGGGGATCCTGTGGATGCTCGGGGTGATGGCGGAGATCGGGCTGCAGGCGAACTTCATGAACATCTTCGTCAGCACGATGATCATCGGCATCGGGGTCGACTACGGTCTGCACATGATCCACCGCTACCGCGAGATCCGCCTGGCCGGTGACCGCGATCTCGAGGCCGGTCTCCAGGAAACCGGCAAGGCCATCGCCGCCGCTGCCCTATCGACCATCGTGGGCTTCGGATCGCTCTCCTTTTCCCACTACCCCGGCCTTCGCACCACCGGCTACGTCGCCGTCCTCGGCGCCCTCGCCACCGCCCTCGTCGCCCTCACCCTCGTCCCCGCGCTGCTGTCGCTGCTCCACCGGCCGAAGCCGGAGTAGCTCGCCGCGGGCGCGCCCCAGCGCGCCGCGGCGCTCCCTAGAGCAGCGGACTGAGCAGCCGAACGGCATCTTCGGCGAGCTGATGCCATCTGGGGCGCTCACGCCAGGTGGCGAGGTCGAGGGTGGTGGAGCGGTCGAGGTAGCCGGCCTGGAGCTCGCGGAGGCGGTTGGTGAAGCCGGGGTCGTAGACGAAAAGGGAGATCTCGAAGTTGAGCCACAGGCTCCGCATGTCGAGGTTGACCGAGCCGAAGATGCTGACCTCGCCATCGACGGTGAGGCTCTTGGTGTGGAGCAAGCCGCCGCCGAAGAGCGCGATGCGGACCCCGGCGCTCATCAGGTCGTCGAAGTGGGCGACGCTGGCGTAGCGGACCAGGCGCGAGTCGTTGTGCGCCGGCACGACCAGCGTCACCGCCACGCCGCGGAGGGCGGCGGAGAGGAGGGCGGTCAGGATCGACTCGTCGGGGACGAAGTAGGGCGTGGTCATCACCAGCTCGCGGCGGGCGCCGTAGATCGCGGTCAGGAGCAGCTGGTGGATCGCCTCGGGGCGGAGGTCGGGCCCCGAGGGCACCACCTGAACCACCGAACCGCCGGTGCCAGGAGCGGCGGCCGCGGTCCTTTCCGGCGGCACGAAGCGGCTGCCGGTCTCTACCGACCAGTCGAGGGCGAAGACCCCTCCCAGCGCCCTCGCCGCCGGGCCGGTGACCCGCACCATGGCGTCGACCCACTCGCCGACACCGGAGTCCTGCTTGAAAAAGCGCGGGTCGACCAGGTTCTGACTCCCCGTGTAGGCGACGCGGTCGTCGATGACGACGATCTTCCGGTGGTTGCGGAGGTCGGCGCGCGAGGACAGGAAGCTCAGGAGGCTGGTCGGCAGCGCCGAGCTGAACCCGACGCCGCCACGGCGGAGCCGGGCGAGGAGATCGCTCCGCAGGAAGTCCTGACTGCCCAGCGCATCGCCGAGGGCCCGGCACTCGACCCCGCGCTCTGCCGCCCGGATCAGAGCGTCGACGACGTCGGCGGTGCGGCCGCCCTCGAACCAGATGTAGAAGGCAAGGTGGCAGCGCTCGGTCGCGGTGTCGATGTCCGCCACCAGGGCGTCGAAGAAACGGTCTGAGCTGTCGAGCAGCCGGAGCTCGTTGCCGGCCTGGGCGGGGAAGCCGAGGACCTGCCCGGCGAGACGGTCGAGGGGCTCGGCCCAGGGGTTGATCGACGCCGCTGCGCTCTCATCGGTCCGCCGGAAGCCTGCCTGCCAGGTCTGGACCTCGTCCAGGTTGGCCGCGATCCGCGCGGCTCGCCGCCGCCCGAGGCGTTTTTCGCCGAACAACAGATAGAGCACCGCTCCCACCACCGGCACGCTGAAGATCACCGCCAGCCAGGCGACGGACACCCCGACCGGCAACCGGCGCACGATCACCCGGAGCGACAAGCCGACGACGATCAGCCAGTGGCCGATCAGCAGCACCTCGGAGATCACGCCCGCGGCCTCCCCCGATCACCGCCCGCCCCCACGGCTCCGGCGCCCTCGACGGCTCGCTGCACGGAGCGTAGGGCTCCCCTCGAGAACCCGACGAGCAGGACGACGCCGATGGCGAGGCCGGCCAGGAGCAGGGCGTCCTCGAGGTGGGCGTTGGGTCCTGGACGGCTCAAGAGGCTCGCCAGGTGACGCCCCGCGTGACCGAAAAAGACCTCGAGGACGAGGTGGGGGGTGAGGCCGACACAGGCGACGAGGAAGCGCGGGAAGCGGACGCCGGCGGCACCGAGGAGATAGCTCACCGTGGCGGGGCTCAGCGGCGCGAGACGCA
>JAGQSE010000218.1 GCA_020439725.1 Acidobacteriota bacterium | reverse complement strand
GCCAGCATGCCCATGTAGTCGCCGGTGACGCGATCGATGCCGCGGTGGCTCGCGGCCAGACCACGGATGATGTTGCCGCCACCGATGACGATGGCGACCTGGACGCCCAGGCGGTAGACCTCGCTCACCTCGTCGGCGATCTCGGCCACCACCTTCTCGTCGATACCGAAGCTCTGGCGCCCCATCAGGGCCTCGCCGGAGATCTTGAGCAGGATGCGGCGATAGGCCGGCGCGCCGCCGGAACACCCAGCGGCGGCGGTCATCTCCTGGTGGGGCGTCTCGGTCATCGGCGCCTCGGTCACCGTCGGCTCAGGCCTGCCCGGCCTGCGCCATGACCTCGGCGACGAAGTCGTCGGCCTTCTTCTCGATGCCCTCGCCGAGGACATAGCGGGTGAAGCGCCGAACCTGGATGTTCTCGCCGATCTTGGCGATCTTCTCGGAAATCAGGTCGCCGACCTTCTGGTCGGGATTCTTGACGAAGGCCTGCTCGAGGAGCACGGTCTCCGAGAAGAACTTGCCCATCTTGCCCTCGACGATCTTGTCGACGATGTTCGCCGGCTTGCCGGAGGCCAGGGTCTGCTCGCGGAAGATGTCGCGCTCACGATCGAGGTCCGCCTGGGTCACTTCTTCGCGGCGCACGTAGCGCGGGTCGGCGGCAGCGATGTGCATCGCGATGTCGCGAACCAGCTCCTGGAACTCGTCGGTCCGCGCCACGAAATCGGTCTCGCAGTTGACCTCAAGCAGGACGCCGATCTTGCCACCGGCATGGATGTAGGAGCTGACCGCGCCGTCGGCAGCCACGCGACCGGCCTTCTTGGCGGCCGAAGCCAGGCCCTTCTTGCGCAACAGGTCGATGGCCTTCTCGATGTCGCCACCGGCTTCCTCGAGCATCTTCTTGCAATCCAACATCGGAGCGGCCGTGCGCTCACGGAGTTCTTTCACCATCTGGGCGGTGATCTTCATGGTTCGAATCTCCTTGCGTGCCTTCGGGTACCGGGCCTAAGAGCCCGGTGAACGTGGCCAGGATGTCCTGGCACAGAAAAAGGTCAGTCCTCCACGAGTCCGACTGACCTTCCAGACGACGGGGTCGGTCGTTCAAGACCGCCCCCTCGTCCCTGCCCTCGACGGGCCTGGAGTGTGACCGGCCTCAGGCGGAGGCGGCGCTCCCGGCCTCGCCCTCGGGCGCCTTGGCGGCCGCGGCGTCGACCGCCGCCGGCTCGTCCTTGGCGCGGATCATCTCTTCCTGCTGCAAACGCTGCGAGCCCGCGATGTAGGCGTCGGCGATGCGCGAGGTGAAAAGGCGGATCGAGCGGATCGCGTCGTCGTTCCCGGGAATCGGGTAGTCGATCAGCTCCGGATCACAGTTGGTGTCGACCACCGCGATGACCGGGATCCCCAGCTTGTTGGCCTCCGCGATGGCGATGGCCTCCTTCTTGGGGTCGATCACGAAGAGCGCGTCCGGCAGGTCTTCCATGTCGCGGATGCCGTCGAGGTTGCGCGACATCTTCTGACGCTCGCGCTCCATGCGGAGAAGCTCCTTCTTCGTGTGGGCGCCGTCCTCCTCGCCGAGGCGGGCTTCGACGTCCTTGAGCCGCCGCACCGAAGCGCGGATGGTCACGAAGTTGGTCAACATGCCGCCGAGCCAGCGGTGGGTGACGTAGAACTCGCCACACCGGCTGGCCTCTTCGGCGATGGAATCCTGCGCCTGGCGCTTGGTGCCGACGAAGAGGATCCGCTTGTTGTGGGCGGCCAGCTGGTAGACGTAGTCGGCAGCGGCGCGGAAGAGCCGGAGCGTCTTCTGGAGGTCGATGATGTAGATGCCGTTGCGCTTGCCGAAGATGTAAGGCTTCATCTTCGGGTTCCAACGGCGGGTCTGGTGTCCGAAGTGGACACCGCCCTCGAGCAATTCCTTCATCGTGACTTCGATCAAGGCACCGACCCTCCTCAGCGCTTGCTGAACTGGTAGCGGGCGCGGGCGCCCTTCTGTCCGTACTTCTTGCGCTCTTTCTTGCGGTCGTCGCGCGTCAGGAAGCCCGCCGCCTTGAGCTTTTCACGCAGCTCGGCGTTGTACTCCACCAGAGCGCGGCTGATGCCATGGCGGATGGCACCTGCCTGCCCCGCGGCACCGCCGCCCTTGACGGTGACGTAGAGGGCGAACTTCTCCGCCGTCTCGGTCAGGGTCAGGGGCTGCTTGATGATCATCTTCAGAACGTCGTTGGGGAAGTAATCGTCGAGATCACGGCCGTTGACGTTCATCTCCCCGCTGCCGGGACGCAGGAAGACCCGCGCGGTAGCGGTCTTGCGCCGGCCGGTGCCGTAGTACTGAAGCTGGCTCAAGGCTTGGTTCTCCTCTTTCGACTATCCGGTGGAACGACCCGGTCAGGTCAGTACCGTGGCGATATCGAAGCTCTCGGGTTTCTGGGCCGCATGCGGATGCTCGGCGCCGGCATAGACCTTCAGCTTACGCAGCTGGCGGCGGCCGAGACGGTTCTTCGGCAACATGCCCCAGACCGCCTTCTCGATCATCCGCTCGGGGAAGCGGGCGCGGAGGCTGCGCGCGGTCTCCTGCTTGATGCCGCCGGGATAGCCGCTGTGACGGTAGTAGACCTTCTGGTCTTCCTTGCGACCGGTCAGCACCGCCTGCTCGGCGTTGATGACGATGACGAAATCCCCGACGTCGATGTGCGGGGAGTAAGTCGGCTTGGTCTTGCCGGTCAGGATGCGGGCGACCACCGAAGCCAGCCGGCCCAGGGGAACGCCGGCGGCGTCGACCACCGTCCAGGACCGATCGATCTCATCCCGCTTGGGGGAATAGGTCTTACTCATGTTCGCGCTCCACGCTGCTGCTTTGCTCACTCGTCGAGGCCGCGCTCGCCTGATATGCCCGCCTGGGACGCTCGGTCCTCTCCGGCGGGCCTGCTCGGAAGAGCTCGACCCAGCAAATCTTGGCCTGGCAGGGAAAGGCTTTGTCGGCGCAGTTCTGCCGCTCTCTGCGCTGAGGCGCAAAGAGCCTCTGACGATAGGCCGCAAACGACCGTTTGTCAAGGGGTCGCCTGACAACGGCCTCACGGACCGTTGCCGACCGGTCGCCGGCCACACCCTTTGGGGCGGGTCCCCGGTCGGCCTCGCTTGGTATGCTTCGAAGAGGCGCCGCCGTCCGGGCGGCGCGACCCCAGAACTCCAATACTAACGCCAAAACGGACGAAAGACCATGGCTCGAATTCTCGACGGGAAGGAAGTTGCGGCCCAGATCCGGGCCGAAGTCGCCGACGAAGTCCGGCAGATGACCTCCAGCGGAGCCCGAGCACCGGGGTTGACCGCGGTGCTGGTGGGGGACGACCCGGCCTCGCAGGTGTACGTGAAGCACAAGGTGGCCGACT
>JAGQSE010000217.1 GCA_020439725.1 Acidobacteriota bacterium | reverse complement strand
CCGCTGTCGCCGGCGAAATAGACCCGCCGTCCCGAGTGCTCGATCACCCAGCCGGCCCACAAGGTCCGGTTGCGGTCGAAGGGCGTCCGCGCGCTGAAGTGCTGCGCCGGTACGGCGTCCAGAGCGAGCCCGCGGTGCGCGCGCCGCTGCCACCAGTCGAGCTCGACGATCTCGGCTTCGATCCCGAGGCGCCGCAGGACGGCCCCCACTCCGAGGGGAACGAAGAACACCGCCGAACCGACCTTGCCGTGAGCCACCAGGCGCTCCAGCGACGGCGCGTCGAGATGATCGTAGTGGGTGTGCGAGAGCAGCACGACGTCCAGGGGCGGCAGGTCCTCGAGGGCGAGTCCCGGGGGTGTCGTGCGCGGCGGTCCCGCCCACGAGACCGGCGAGGCACGATCACTGAACTGCGGGTCGGTGAGCAGGTTGAAGCCACCGAGCTGGAGCAGGAAGGTCGAGTGGCCGACCCAGGTGAGGCTCGGCCGAGTGCGGTTCGCCGCCAACGCCGCCGGATCGTTGTCGGCCAGGGGAAACGCGATGGACTCGACGCGGAGCCCCCGTCGCCGCCACGCCCAGCGCAGCGCGTCGACCAGACCGTGTTCCTCGTGGGGATGGTTGTTGCGGAAGCCGCCGCGCACCCGGGGTGCCCCGGGAGAAGAGTCCGTGCTCAAAGCCGTTCCTCGCGAAGGGATTCGGGAAGCCGCCGGAGCGGCTCAGGGAGTGTACGCTGGCGTCTCGTCGAGCCAGCGGCGGATCTTCCGCTGCCAGGCTTTTTGCTGCAGCCAGGTGGTGCCGTGGGCGGTGGAGCCGTCGTACTCCTGCTGCAACGCCTCGAGCGCCTTGAGCCCGGCGGCGCGAGCCTCGTAAACCCGCCTGCGAAGGTCGGCTTCGGCGCGCTGCGCGTTGTCTCCCCGCCCCTCGAGACCCATCAGCTCGGGATGAAGCCTCCGGGCCGTGAGCTCAGTGAGGTCGAAGTGAAGCTGCTCGTGACGTAGCGCGTAGTCCGTGTCGCTTCCCGGCCGTGCCGCCGAGTGGAGCTTGTTCATGGCCGCGTAGAGGCAGATGCGCTGGGGTCGGGCGACCCAGGCGTCCTCTCCTTCCTGGGTGACCTCGGCCTCGATGTCGTCGAGCTTGAGGTCGGTCGCGATGTGCGCCGCCTCGGGTCCCAGGCGACTACCGACCTTGCCGCGGAAGTCCTTCCAGGTCACTTGCCGCCAAGGCGTGAGGGCGTCGTTGTCGCGCGGCGGGCAGCGCGGGGCCGCCGCCACCGGAACGGCCCCGGCGACGGCCAACACCGTGAGCAAGACGAGCCCCGGACCGCGGGCGGGGACGAACCAGCTCAAGGCCTCTCTCGCTCTTCAAAGGCCGGGTGGCCCCACCGGCCCGAATAGACGCTCTCGGCCAGCGCCCGCCGGCTCCGAGCCTTGGCGTCCCGAGCGGCGAGATCGTCGGTGCGCTCCCCGGAGGTGTCCGCGTAGCCGATGGCGATGGCGGTGAGGACGTCATGGCCCTCGGGAACTCCGTAGGTCTGCCGCGCCTTCTCGGCGTCCAACCCGATCATCTGGTGGACGTGGAGACCGAGCTCGGTGGCCTGGACCACGAGCATGCCCACGGCGAGACCGATGTCGTGCTCCGCGGCCTTGTTGGGGTTGCCGTTGTGCGCGAAGCGTCGGCGGACGACGGTCAGCAGGAGGGCTCCGGCGTCCTTGGCCCAGGCCTGGTTGCCCGGCAGAAGGCACGAGAGCATGGTCTCGAACTCCGCCTCGTCCTGCCGCCGGGCGAGGAGGAAGGTCCACGGCTGGTCGTTGTAGCTCGACGGCGCCCACCGTGCCGCCTCGAGACAGGTCTCGAGGTCCGCCTCGGGAACGGGCCGCGGCGCATAGGCGTACGGGCTCCAGCGATGGGCAATGAGCTCGTGAATGGGGTGATCGGGTGTCGCGTGCTTGGGGTGTTGTTGAGTCATTCGCTCGATTATACGGAGTCGGGAAGGACCTAAGCGGCCTTGCCAAGGGTGGTACACTCGCAACTACTACATCGAATCATGGTCATCTCACCATCACCCTCCGCGTCCTCGATGCCTCGCGCCCGCGTCCTAGGGCGCCGGACTCGCAGCATGCACCCCGCGACGCTGGTGCTCGCTTGGATGCTCGCTCTGACGTCTTCCTTGGCGCTGCTGGCCGGTTGCTCGCAGGTGATGATCGGCACCTCGCCGGGGCTCCCCGGCACCTACACCGGCGAGCTCGGCGGCAGCACCATTCGGGTAGAGCTTCGCTCCGAAGAGGTCTACACCTGGGGTTGGGGCGAGGTCGGTAGCAGGAGCTTCGCCCTGGCGGTGCTCGGCCCTTGGCGAGGACCGGCGGTGATCGCCTTCAGCGATGGCGAGCTCGGCGCCGGCGATCTCGGGTTCTCGGGAGCGGGTGTCGATCTGACGCTTCCCGGAACCGCCGGCGCGGCCGCCCTCGAGCGTAGCGACGACGGCACCGGCAGCACCGCCGGTGGCTGGACCGGACGCTGGACCGCCCGTGGCGGCGTCTTCGACCTGCGGCTCGAGCAGTCGAGCCAAGGCATCGCCGGGCACGGCAATGCCGGCGACCAGGCGGCGGTGATCGCCTGCCCGGCACCGACGGCCGGGTCGACCCGCTGCTCGCTGCTCTTCCCCGACGGCGGCAGCCTCCGGCTGGGTGTCGAAGAGCGTGGTCGTGCGCTGGTCGTGACCGGCCTCGGCGCCCCGCTCGAGCTCCATCGGAGGGGGTGGTGATGCGCCGCTTCGTCGAAGCGTTGCTTCTAGGTGGCCTGGTCTATTTGGTCAGCTCGACCGGCTGCGGCCTGATCCTCGACCTCGATCCTCCGGACATGCCGCCACCACTACCCGCGGCCTTTACCGGCGGCTGCTTCGAGCGCTTCGACGCCAACCCGGGCGTGATCTTCTTCGACGGCGGCGGCGCCATGGTCGCCGGGCGTGGGCGTGGACTCTTCGTCGCACCGGACAGCCGCTGGACCTTCGTCGAGAGCTCGCGCTCGGGCTCGACGGCGACGCTCACCGTCTCGCTCGCCGATGGCAGCAGCGCCGAGATCGGCGCCACCGCGCTGGGCGACGACACGATGCAGCTGACCGGGCTTCCCGGCTCGCCCACCGATCTCGTCGCGCCGCCCTGTCTCGACACCGTGGGTCTCTACGATGCGTCGACACAGACCTTCTCGCTGTGGAACGCGCACCTCGACGACCCGCCGGATCCCGGGCTGATCTTTCCCTTCGAGCCGTCGCCGATCGACCCGGCCAACCTGCCCTCGCCGGTAGCCGGTGATTGGGATGGCGACGGCACCGACGAGGTCGGCGTCTGGGACCCGGTCCAGCGCGTCTTCTTCCTCGGCGTCTCGGCGCGCCGGGTGACTTTCCCACCGGGGACCCTGCCGCCGGTGTCCTCAACACCCGAGGCGTTGCTGCCCATCGCCGGTGACTGGGACGGCGACGGCACCGACGAAGTCGGCGTCATGGCCACCGAGACCGGCGATTTCTTCCTCCTCGACAGCCTCGCCGGCACCTCGGTCAACACCTTCCGGCTGGGTGACGGCCGCGCCATGGCGCCCGGAGACCGGCGACCGGTGGCCGGCGACTGGGACGGCGACGGCGACGACAGCGTGGGGATCTTCAACCAGCGCGTCGGGCGGCTGCGACTGATCAACGAAAACCGTGCCGGCATGACTGAAATCACCTGTCTCGACACGGGTTTGATGTCGGGGCTCCGACCGGTCGCGGGCCGCTGGGGAGACATCGGCCGCGAGCGCGTCCTGCTCTACAACCCGCTGCCACCGGGGACCGCGACGCCGCTGTCGCGCGAGTTCCTGCTGGTCGAGGTCGAGGCCACCTGCCGCCGTGTCAGCCGCTTCGCCATCGGTCCGACGGCGGAAGCGGGCAACCCCCTCTACCCCTTCGCGGGCAACTGGGACGGCCGATGAGCGAAGGGACGACACCGTGAACCCGCTCCGGCTCCCACGCCGCTGGCACGCGGCCGGCGTCGCGGTCCTGCTGGCGACGAGCCTGGCGCTCCCCGCCCGCTCCGCCGACGACGACCGTTTCTTCGGTACCTACTGCGGCGAGCACACGATCGTGGTGCGGACGACGGTGACTTTCCTCGGGATCCCGATCATCCGTAACACCGAGCGGCTCCACTTCGACGTCACCGCCACCCTCGGCCATGTCGAGGATCCGCGACGCAGGGGTCTGATCCACGGCCAGGGTCTGGCGGTGGGTGAGGGCCGGCGGGTTCCTTTCGCGGTCGCCGGTCACGTCGTCGGCCCGGGGGAGGCGAGCGGCCAGGTCATCGCACCCGAGATCGGGCCGGCGGAAGGCAGTGCCCGCCTCGCCGCCGATGGCGACCGGCTGACCGTGGTCGGCGGCGGCCAGGTGATCCGCCTGGCGAAGAGCGGCTGCCCGAACACCGCTCCCACCGCCACCATCGTCGCGGCGCCGCTGGGCGAAATCCCGTGGGCCTCGCCGATCACCCTGCGTGGCACGGCGAGCGATGCCGAAGACGCGGCGATCTCACCGCAGCGGATGGTGTGGACCTCGAGCCGCGACGGGGAGCTGGGTCGTGGCCCCGAGGTCCACCCGCGCTTCCTCAGCCACGGCGACCACGTCGTCACCTTCGCGGTCACCGACAGCGGCGGCCGCACAGCGACCGCGACGACCAGCTTCCGCATCGGCAACAACGCGCCCAACCGCCCACGCATCCTGCGGCCGGTGACCGGTGCGACCTTGCCCTCGGGTCTACCTGCGGTGCTCCGCGGCAGCGCCACCGACCGCGAGTCGGGCCAGCTCACCGGCGATGCCCTGGTCTGGCGCTCGGACCTCGACGGCGTCCTCGGCACCGGCGAGCTGACCACCGTCAGGCTGAGCGCCGGCCGCCACCGCATCTCGCTCACCGCCACCGATCCCGGCGGCGGCTCGGCGAGCGCCGAGGTCGTGGTCGACGTCGTCGAGCGCCCGACGGGCAACGCTCGACCGGTGGTGTTCATCGAGACGCCGCGTGACTACACGGGGATGGCGGACACGGACTGCCTGGTGCTGACGGCCCACGCCGAGGACCTCGAGGACGGCCTGCTCGGCGGCAGCGCACTGGTGTGGACCGACACTTACACCGACGCCACCGGCGCCGACGTCACCACCACCCTCCCCGCCACCGGCGAACGCGTCGAGCTCTGCTCCCCCGCCACCACCGGCCACGACACCGTCCACACCCTCGCCGTCACCGCCACCGACTCCGACGGCCTCGCCTCCGACCCCGACGGCATCCGCGTCTATGTGATTCCTGGCGGGTTGATCTGAGAGGGAAGCTAGCCGCAGGTCTCGTCCGAGGGCTCAGAGCGCCTGCCGAGCCCGAGCTAGGAGATCGTCCACTCCCAGCTCCTCAGCCCAACGCGTGAGGTAGGTCTCGTCGAGCTCGGCACCCCTGGCTCGGAGGATCCCGAGGATGTCGGCCCACTGGCGATCGGAGACCTCGCCACCCTTTCGGTACCAGTCGAGCTTGCGGAGCAGCGTGTCCTCGGGGGACTTGACGAGAAGCTCTCGGGGAAGCCCCTCGAGATGGTAGGGGCCGCTCCTGGCGAACTCCATCCGGTCGAACGCCTCCCGGCCGACGAGAAAGACGTCTACCTTGAAACCCGTCCCCAGATGCACCAGGTTGAAGCTGCCTCGGCGCTCGATGGCTCTCGTGATCATCTCGATGTCGACGTAGAACCTGGTCTCGAGCTTTCGCACCACCTCCGCGGCTTGGGTTGTCGACAAATCGGCCACGAGATCGAGGTCGTTGGTTTGCCGCGGTACGCCGTGCACCGAGCTCGCGAGCGAGCCGCCCACGTGGTAGGCCACTCCCAGCTCCTCGAAGACGTCGACGACCTCGAGAACCGACTGCAGTGCTTCCCAGCCAGCCATCGGAGCCGCCTAGTCCGGGTCCTCGAGCGGCCCGTAGGCCTTCGTCGCCAGCTCTTCTCCGAGGCAGATCCCGAACAGTCGCCGGCGGAGCTCCTGTTCGCCGGCCTTCGGGAAACGCTTGCGGAGACCCGCGAGGATCAACGCTCGGTTCATCTCGATGGCTTCGAAGACCAGCTCGATCTTCCTTCCGGGAGACATCCGCCGGTAGATCTCGAGCTGCACCGCCTCCGCGTGCGGGTCGGTGTCGGGCGACAGAGTCGGGTAGGGGACCTCGTGGGGTTTCATCGTGTTGGACCAGACGCTCCGGGCATCCAGGCTCTTGCTGCTCGCTGCCGGCAGCGTAGCACCGCTGCTCGTCGTCACCCGCCGGTTTCGCGAAGCGTGCGCTCGATGCGGCGATCGGGGATGAGCCAGATGAGGGCGGTGAGGATGTAGAAGGAGGCGGCGATCCAGGGAGCGTAGAAGGAAGCGCCGATACCGACGATGTAGAAGAGCGGCGAGATCTTGCCCTTGAGGTCGTTGCCCAGCGCCTTGGCGAGCAGTGAGCCCTCCCCCTGGCTGGCGATGATCCGGCTCTGGAGCAGGAAGTAGGCGAGCGCGGCCATCAGCAGCACCAGCCCATAGAGCGCCGTCGGCATCTTCGCCAGGTGGTTCTCTCCCATCCAACCGCTGACGAAGGGGAAGAGCGACAGCCAGAACAAGAGGTGGAGGTTCGCCCACAGGATGCCGCCGGTCACCTTGCGCACCGTGTGGAGCAGGTGGTGGTGGTTGTTCCAG
>JAGQSE010000216.1:5665-18294 GCA_020439725.1 Acidobacteriota bacterium | reverse complement strand
GCATAGCGGTAGCGCGTCTCCTTGCCGTCGACCACCGGCCAGAGAAGGCCCCGGGTCTCCTTGAGCTGAGCGTAGCTGGCCAGGTCCTTGCCGATGCCCAGCGTGAAGCGCCGGTACTCCTCGAACATCGGCTCGTGCCAGTCGTCGGGCCAAGGGAAGAGATCCTTCATGCCCATGCGCTTGGCTACCTCGACGATCTGCCAGGCGTCCTCCTTGGCCTCGCCCGGCGGATCCGCCAGCCGGTTCCACTGCTGGGTGCGCCGCTCGCTGTTGCCGAAGACACCCTCGCGCTCGACCCAGGCCGCCGACGGCAGGACCAGGTCCGCTACCGCGGTTGTGGGTGTCGGGTAGATGTCCGACACCACCAGGAACCGGCCGTCGCCGGGGCGACGGTCGTAACGATGGAGATTGGGCAGGCTCACCCAGGGATTGGTCGTCTGCACCCACAAGGCCTTGACGTCGCCTCGCTGAAAGGCGCGGAACAAGTCGACGGTGTGGTAGCCAGGCTTTGGGTTGATGGTCCCAGGCTCGAGCCCCCAGATCTCCTCTGCCTTCTTGCGATGGTCCGGGTTGGTCACCACCATGTCAGCGGGAAGGCGGTTCGACAGGGTGCCTACCTCGCGGGCCGTCCCGCAGGCCGACGGCTGGCCGGTCAGGCTGAAGGGGTTGGCTCCCGGGCGACCGATCTTGCCCGTCAACAGGTGGAGATCGGTGATGAGGTTGTTCATCCAGGTACCGCGAGTGTGCTGGTTGACTCCCATACACCACAGGCTGACGGTACCGCGGCCAGCGTCGCCGTAGAGCTCCGCGAGGGCACGGATCTGAGCCTCGGAAACGCCGGTGATCTCGGCCACCGCCGCCGGACGATAGTCCTGCAGGAACCTTCTGAGCTCGTCGAAGGAGCTCTCCCGAGCCTCGTCCTTGAAAGTGTAGTGCTCGGCCTGCTCGCCATAGCAGCCATAGCCGATGGCTGCGAGGTCTTCGATGCCACGGCGGAAGACGACATTCTCGGCGACGAAAGCCCGGTCGACCATGTTGGTCTCGACCAGGAGGTGGAGGATGCCGTTGGCCAGCGCCAGGTCGGTCCCCGGCCGGAACTCGACGTAGAGATCCGCATACTGAGTGGTGGGAGTCCGACGCGTGGCGATATCGACGATCCGCACGTTGGGATGGGTGCGTTTGTGCTCGAGGATGCGGCTGAACAGGACCGGATGCATCTCGGCCATGTTGTTGCCCCACATCACGAAATCGTCCCCGACCTCGAAGTCGTCGTAACAACCCATGGGCTCGTCGGACTGGAACTGCGTGACGAAACCCATCACTGCGCTCGCCATGCACAGACGTGCGTTCGGGTCGAGGTTGTTCGACCGCATCCCCCCCTTGACCCACTTGAGCGCCGCGTACCCGTCGAAGACCGTCCACTGGCCGGAGCCGTAAACACCGACCCCGTCCGGGCCCTTCTCCACGAGCGCCTGGCTGAACCGCTCGGCGATCAGGTCGAGGGCGGTGTCCCAGGAGATCGTCTCCTCCGTGCCATCGGGATGACGGAGCAGCGGCGCGGTCAGCCGGTCGGCACCGTAAAGGAACGCCGGCAGGTGGTAGCCCTTGACGCACAGGAGACCTCGATTGACCGGACTGGCGGCATCCCCACGCACCGCCCGCACCTTGCCCTCGCTGACGCCCACTTCGACTCCACAGCCGGTGCCGCAGTAGCGGCACGGGGCCTTGCCCCAGGTCAGGTCGGAAGTGCTGACCGGTCCGGCGTCATGCTCCAGGCGGGTGGCCTCCTCCTGGTCGGCACAGGAGAAGGCCACCAGCCCGGCGCCAGCGCCGGCCAGCTTGAAGAGGGTACGCCGATCGAGTCCACGGCGAGTCGCCGTGCCGTCTCCGTCACTCATGGCTTGGGCTCCCCTTGGCCATACCGCTCCTGCATCGACTTGCGAATCGCCGCCATCTGCTCTGAAGCACCCTCCTCGAACCAGGCATGCTCCGGACGGGCGAGGATCTCGTCGATCACCCGTTCGGCCCGTGCTGCACCCGCTGCCTGACCGTTCTTGCGACCCTTCTCCACCGCCTCGCGGGCAAGAGGGATCAGCTCCATGTAAAAGCGCTCGGCGACCTCGTACATGCCATGCCAGTGGGTGTAGTCGGGAGCCATCATGGCGGCGCCGTGACGCGCCCGACGGCCCTCGTGGTGCCACAGATAGAACCAGGACCACTCGATCTCCTCGTCGAACTCTGTCGGAGTGATTAGGCCTTCGGCGCGCAAGGCGCCGATGATCGCCTTGCCGGGCTTGGCGAACTTCTCGTTATAGAGGATGACCAGGTCGTCGTACTGCTTGTAGAAGGCATTGACGTAGTCGGGGGTGTGGCAGTGCGAGCACACCTCCTTCATCCGCGTTCGCTTGGCATCCGCGGTGTCCGTAATGAGCCCCTGGCGCTCCGCGGGATCTGTAGCGGTGACGATGTGGCCGTTGATGTCAGTGTCCATCACCAAGCTGATCGGCGGTCGGTTGGTCCAAGAGATGCGCCGGCCCGGATCATGGGTAATCCGACCGCCGTTGCGCAGGTTGCCACTCAGGTGGCAGGTGGCGCAGGTGGGGGCCGCCGTGTAGTCCTTGCCCAGGATCCAGCTCTTGCTGTCGAGGTTCATCTGGTCGCGTAGGTCGCGGTAGGCGACACCGTGCTTGGACTCCTCGTAGATCTCCTTCTGCGGGTGATCGGGGCCCAGGTGGCACTTGCCGCAGTTCTCCGGCTGTCGGGCGCGCCGCGGCGAGAAGTCGTGGCGGCTGTGACAGGCGCTGCAAGAGCCGCGCGAGCCGTCCAGATTAAGCCGGCCGATCCCGGTGTTGGGCCAGGTCCCCGGGTGGAAACGAGGCCGTCCGTTGTCGTCTTTGACGATCCGGGCCACGGCGTCGAGATTGGTGGGCTGACCGTTCTCGTCAGGCTGTAGGTCGTCGACGGTGATGCGACCTCCGTCGGAGCCCAGGAGAGCGACCTTGGAACCGTGACACTGCTGGCAGCCGGAGAAGGCGCTGGCGGAGCCGTTGACCGCATCCACGGTCTTGCCCGGCGTCGGTGAGTGCGGGTTGAAGGGAAGGCGGGCGCCTTCGACGGTCTCTGCCAGGAAGTTGTCGAGCGAAGCCAGAATGTTGCCGGCAGCGGCGTGGTGGCTGCCCTCAAACTCCGCCGTCACCTCACCGTGGCAGCGCGAGCAGTCCTTGGGCGTCACCACGGTGGCGATCACCTTGCCGTAGTGGTTGAACGCGTCGGCGTCTTTGACCTCCGCCTGGTGGCAGTCGGCGCAACCAACCCCTGCCTCCGCGTGACGGCTGCCCTTCCAGTGGTCGACGATCCCCGGCGTCCCTTGGTTGTGGCAGTCAACACAGCTCTTCGAAGCCGCGGGCACCGCGACGGGGTGCTTGGCGAGGCCGGCCTCCTGGTAGCGCCGCGCCACCTCGAGACGCTGCACCAGGAGCAGCGAGAGCAGGAAGATAAAGGCCAGAACGGCGATGATCGTGCGCTTGGTCTGTAGGGTCATGGTCCCCTCATGGGCTGTTATGCCTCGGCCGATCTCGGCGACAACTTCGGTGCCGGGACCCCGATGGCTCGGTTCAGTGCGCTACCACCGCCTCCCAGACGGTGAGAGCGATGATGGTCAGGACGGCGAAAATGCCGATCCAGACGCTGGCCTCCTGATAGCGGGTCTTGCGCCGAATCCAGGCATCGATGAAGGGCCAGGCAAACATGGTGAAGACGATGAAGCCGGTGGAAACGACGGCTACGGTACCCGAGAAGAGCTTGAGCCAGCGGAACGCGACGTAGAAGAACCACTCGGGCTTGATGACCTCCGGCGTGGTCAGCGGATCCGCCTTGGGCCCCAAGGTCGCAGGGGCGATGCACGCCAGAGCTGTGAGGACGATCATCATCAGGAGACCGATCATCAGCTCGCTGTAGAGGTGATCCGGAAAGAAGTTGAAGTGCTGAGGCTCGTCCTTGTGCTCGTCCTCGAAGTGCAGCTCGGTGACACCCTGGACCCGGATGATGGCGATGTGGATCGCTACAAGAAGGGTCAGGAGCGTCGGTAGCACCGCAGCGTGGAGGACGTAGAACCGCGGTAGCGTCCGAGGGTTGTACCCATCCCCGCCGAGCAAGATCTCCTTGAGGAAATCACCCACTACCGGCACGCTGCCGGCGATGTTCGCGCCAACTGCGGCGCCCCAATAGCTGAGCTGCTCGTAGACCAGGCAATAGCCGGTGAAACCGAGCATCAGCGTGCTCAGTAGGAGGGTCATACCGACCATCCAGTTGATCTCGCGGGGCTTGCGGTAGGCGCCGGTGAAATAGACGCGCATCTGGTGCAGGATCACCGCTGCCACCATGAAGGTCGCACCCCAGCGGTGAAGACCGCGGAGCAACCAGCCATAGGCTGCTTGGTTCGTGATGTAGGCCACCGACTCGTAGGCCGTCTCCGGTGCCGGCTGGTAATAAAGAGCGAGGAGAATGCCCGTGACGACCTGAACGACGAAGAGGTATGCGGGCGTCCCGCCCAAGGCGAACCACCACCGCTTGAGGTGGTTTGGAACCGGCTCGTTGGTCAGCTCGCGGAGCTGCTCCCCGGAGATCGGAAGGCGCTCCTGCACCCAACCGGTGAGACCCATGGCTCAAGCCCTTCCTGCGGCGTCACGGCAGTTACACGGGTAGAGGCACGGATCATGACCCGGCCCCGGGGGTGAGTAGTCGTCGTCGACGATCTCACCCGGACCCAGGGCGACCTCGTCGAGAGGCACCTCGATGAAGAGTAGCCCGCCGTCGACCTTGAGCGGATAGCGGCCCAGGGACTGCCCTGCTTCGGCCGGCGGACCGGCGATGGCCTTGCCCTCCGGGGTGAAGACACCGTTGTGGCACGGACAGAAGAAGCGATCGTTCTGCGACTCCCAGTGAACCTGGCAACCGAGATGGGGGCAAGTGCTCGACAAGGCGACGAAATCGCTCGCAGCCTCTCCCTTTCCCTGGCGTGCGATATTGACTTGGGCACCCGCGGGCGTGCGGTAGCGGAGGGCCGAGCCGGGGCCCAAGCGATCGACCTCGGTCACGAACATCCACCCTCGCGCCGGCGGCCGTGCGGGGAAGAGAAACCGCCCCATGAAAGCAGCGAGAGTGCCGTAGGCGGCCACAAGACCGGCGACCATTCCAACCTTCGAGAGCCATCCAAGGGTCTCGCGCCGGGACTCGGCATTCGCTTCCCCAGCCCGGGTTTCTTCCATGGCCTTCTCCATCCTTTCGGTCGAACTTGGTGCGACAAGCGTAAGACCTGAACCCAACCGAGGGACCACCCCTGAGAGTGGTATCCATTGAACCAATAGCTACCTATTGGGATGGCCAGAATTGATAGGGCGATCCGTCGAGGTCGCCGTCCTTATGAGGCACTCAGCGAGTAGTCTGAGCTTCCGGCTGCTGGGCCAGCATCACGTGCGACGGCACCGCCGTCTCCGCCTGGACTACCTGCAGCTTCCAGCTCTCGGCCGCGGTGTCGGCGAGGTTCAGGTGGCCGGAAAGGAAGTAGAGACGCTGGGTGTCGGGGCTCTCGGAGGTGCAGAAGCGGTCCTGGAGGAAATAGGGCGGCGTCGCCTGGTAGTAGAGCGTCGCGCGCACCGAGGCCGGGTGGTGGTCGAGCTCGGAGAGCGCGACCCGGTAGACCAGCGAGTCACCGCCGCCGCAGGGGCCCTTCGAGCAGTCGTAGTCGGGATCGTTGCCGACCCCGTCGGAGCCGGTCTCTTCCGCCAGCTTTTCGTCGGCGCCCAGGGCCTTGGCGATCTGCAGCCGGTCTTTGTACGGCAGGAAGCCCGGCGGCAGGATCCGGTTGTCCTTCTTTTCGCCGCAGATCGACATGAAGCTGGTGGTGAAATGGCCGCCGGGGACCGGGTCGGGGCCGCACCGCGGGTCGGCCACGTCCGCCGGCGCGGTGACCAGCTCCTGGTAGATCTGCACCTGGTCCTGGGCGTCGATGACCTGGTAGTGCGGCTGGTAGACCAGCTCGTCGGGGTTGCGCAGGCCCGAGCAGTCGTCCTTCCACCACAGCTCGCCGGGGAGAGCGTCGCCGTTCTGATCGACCAGGAGACCCGCCGAATTGGTCCGCCCGGAGGCCCATAGCACCTGCCCCTGGTCGTCGAGGACGTCGAGCTCGAGGAAGGCGCGACGGAAGCCCACCCCCGACGGGAACTTGTGCCCCGTCTTGCTGGTGATGGTGACCTTGGCCTCGAGCTTGCCGTCCGCCACCGATACTGGGTCGACGGCGATCCCGGCGGTGCCGTTCGATGCCTGGTCGAGCATCCGCTGCTCGGTGAAGAGCAGGGGGTCGAGGCCCTTGCTGACCAGCATCGGGTCCTGCGTCCGGATCCCCAGGATGTCGGGGAATTGCTGCGCCATCTGGATGAAGAAGACGTTGAGCCCGACCAGCGTGTGCCGCGCGAAGCCGAGCCGCGCCTCGAGGTCGATGTCCTCGGGGCCAAGATTGTTCTCCGCCTGGGGGAAGTTGCTGAACTCCTGGATGCCGGCGATCTTGCTGTGGAAGGCCGTGCCGTCGTCCTTGGCGCTCGGCATGTGGCACCCCTGGCAGCTCTGTGCCAGCTTGCCCTCGCCGAGGGGCAGCGGCCCGTCGGGGGTCTCACCGGTGCGGTAGGCGCTGAAGGCCCACTCGGGATAGGTGGTCTGCTCGTAGGTGCGGGTGATCACCTCGCCGCGGTGGAGCACCGGCAGGTGCACGGTGTGGCAGGTACCACAGACCTCCGAGTCGAGCATCGCCGAATCCTCGACGGGCAGGATCCCCATGGCATGGTCCATGGGCTTCGTCTTGGGCTGGTCGAAGGGGCCGTAGAGGTCGCCCGGCGCTCCGACCACGAAGCTGCCGGTGAAGGTCCTGGCGAAACCCGTGAAGTCGGGGTTGAGGAAGTCCTGGCGCTCGGCGAGACAGTTGTTCTGGGGCTCTTTCTCGAACTCCTTGCGCTCGGCCTCGGTCTGCACCATGTGATGGCAGGCGGTGCACGAGATGCCGTCGCGGGCCAACGCGCCGTAGTCCGCCAGCGGCGCGGTCGGGTTGTGCGCCGGGTAAGGGACCGAGTTGGCGTAGACGCGGAGGAAGGGATCGCACCCCTCGCCGTCGCTCCTGGTCTGGTGACCGAGGGGCTGGTCGATGGCGAATTGCCGCTGGCCGAGGATGCCATGGCAGCCGAGACAGGTGTCCTGGATGGTCTCCGAGAAATCCGGGTGGAAGGTGTCGATCTCGCTGGCCAGCTGGGCGTAGAAGATCGGATCGCGCCCGCCGAGCCCCATGGGCGAGGTCCGCCAGGTGGCGTAGGGGCTGACGTTGAGCAGGTTGTCGCCGTGGGGGTTGGGCACCGTCATGTCGAATTGGAGCCCGGTACCCCCGGCGTCGTGACAACCGATGCACTGGCTCGAGGTCAGGAACTGGCTCGACGGATCGGGTCCGCCGGCGGGCACCCAGACATTGTCGTAGGTCTCCGAGGGCATGTGATCGACGTCGTCCCAATCGGGCGCCGTGAGCGAGTGCGCCGGAATCGAGGCGACGAAGGTCGGATCGTAGGTGTAGAGCGGGTTGCCCAACCGCGGTGCATCGTCGGTGGCGAGGGTCACCAGCCGGTGGTGGCTCGGCTCGACCTTGGCACCGAAGAAAGCCTGGCTCAGAAAGACCAGCGGCTCCCCGGGCCGGCCCTCGAGGTTCTGCAGATCGGCGTAGGTCAGGTTGTCCACCGCCGAGGCGTGGCAGTTCATGCAATACTGCCCGAAGCCCATGTTGGGATAGGTGTTCTGCGGTGGCGGCGGGTAGTCGAGGGAGATGCCGGTCATCCCGAACCAGCCCCAGAACCAGCCGTCGTGGGCCGCCTGGCGGTCGCGCACCATGATCGCCGCACCGCTCGATGGGAAGAGCCTGAGCGGATCGACGTCGAAGCACGGCGTCGCCGGCGGCGTGAACATCTCCTTGATCATGATCGCGCCGTCGGGGATCGGCTCGGCGTCCGCCGGTGCCACCGAACCGTCGAGGGGCCGGTTCTTCTCGAGCCAGTCGACCATCTCCGCCGAGTACCAGATGACCACCGGGGCATGGGTGCCGTAGTACTCCCCCACCCACTCACCGTTTTCGAGGGTCGCGATGTAGGGGCCCGTGTCACGGATCCGCTTGTCGCGTTCCCAACCGGCCTCTTTGTTCCGATGGCACCAATTCAAGAGATAGGTCTGGAAGACCTCCTCGTAGGCGTCGAGGGACATCGAGCCAGGATGCCGGACCTGATCCTCGAGGCTGGCGCACAACTCGAGGTCGGTGGGCACCATCGGCTCGCTCCGCTGGGAAGCGCAGGTCGCCACCGAAGTCTGAGCCCAGCCAGGCAAGGCGCCGCACGACACGACGAGCACGAGTCCCCAGGCGATCACACCCCATCCCTGCATCCGGCGCATGGCATTCCTCCTCGAGCGGGACGCGGTCCCGCATCCACTGCAGGCCGCCGAAGGTCCTGCGGCGGACCCCCATCGGCCTCTCCGTCATGGCGAAACGTCTTGAATGCAGGGTAGTACAGCGCCCCGCCGGCAGACAAGGGCGAGGACGGGCACCCTCGGCCGCCAGGCCCTACCGCTCTTCGACCCGCATCACCAGGTAGGGATTGAGCAGGCTGCCGGCGAGGGGACGGCCAACGGGGGTGTCGAGGAAGGCGAGGACGGCCTCCATGGGAAGGCGGAGGGCGCGGCCGTAGAGGTGGCGACCGACCTGCTTCATGCGCAGGCGGCCCCGAGGACCGATGGCGGTGACCCGGTAGCGGCCCAGCGGAGCGACGTAGGAGCGGACCTCGGCGACGGTGGGAAGGAAGCCTTCCCGAAGCGAGTGGAAGCGCGCCTCGCCGGGCTGGTCGCCATGCCAGAAATCGATGGGGAAGGCACCGTTGGGGCAATCGAGGAAGAGACAGCCGGCGGGATCGAGGACACGCAGCAGCTCGCCGAGAAAGGCAGAGCGGGCCGCGTCGCGTTCCGGGAGCGGCGCCACCTCGTAGCCGGGGCGGCGGTGCTCCTCGACTCCGATGTGCTCGATCACCCCCGAAGACAGCACCACTTGAAAAAACCCGTCCGCGAAGGGCAAGCGGCGAGAATCGGCCACCACCAGACGCTCACGACCGAGGCGCTCGCGCCATTGCCACTGGCGTAGGCGCGAGACGTCGTTGCCCCAGGCCTCGACCCCGGCGTCGGCGAGAAGATCGATCGAGATGCCGTTGCCGCAGCCCGAGTCGAGGACGCGGAAGGTGTCGCCGCCGAGCCGCTCGCGTTCCGCCAGGATCCGCGGCAGGTAGTAGTCGGCGATCCTGGCGGTGGTCCCCGCGACCTCGTGTCCGAGCCCCTGCCGCGACTCCTCGGAGAGTGACTCGGGACCGGTGAACTCGTCGTAGTACCGGCCCTCGGCGAAGTCGGCGACCCCGTCCGAAACGGGATAGGACCGGTCGCACCCGCGGCACCCGAGCGCGTCGTCACCGCCCTCGAGGGGCTCCCGACAATGGGGGCACACCAGCGGGGTCGTGGGTCGGGAGCTCGTCATGGTCGGGCCTCGGGGTCGTGGGGGCGGGCCACCGGCAGCGGCACGCGGCAGACCGAAAAGGGCGATCTCGATGCTAGCAGAGCCGCGACCGCGGCCCTCCACGACCAGCGGGCGGGGTTGATCGCCGGCACCCCGGCGTGATGGAGTGGCGCCGCTCGAACCCGACGCGCTGCCGGCCCGATCAAGGTCGGTCTCATCGGGCCGGTCTGATCCGGGCCGATCTCGCCCAGGACCGGTGTCAACCGAGACCGGTTCGCTCCAAGGAGGCTCCCATGAGCTCGACGCCGCTGATCACCAACGACGCCATCGTCCTGGGAATCCTCGTCGCCATCCTGGCGGCGGTGTTCTACACCTCGAGCAGCGAGAGACCCGGCTGGAAGAAGTTCTACGCCGTGGTTCCCTCGATCCTGCTGTGCTACTTCCTGCCGTCGGTGGTGGCCAGCCTGGGGATCATCTCCGGGGACGTCTCGAACCTCTACTTCGTGTCCTCGCGCTACCTGCTGCCCGCCAGCCTGGTGTTGCTGACGCTGAGCATCGACCTGCCGGCGGTGCTGCGGCTGGGGAGCAAGGCGGTGATCATGTTCCTCACCGGGACCGTGGGCATCATGCTCGGCGGCCCGGCGGCCCTGCTCATCGTGTCGTGGATCAACCCGGACATCGTCGGCGGCGCCGGTCCCGACGCCGTGTGGCGAGGCATGACCACCATCGCCGGCAGCTGGATCGGTGGCGGCGCCAACCAGACCGCCATGAAAGAGGTCTTCAGGGTCGGCGACGAGCTCTTCTCCGCCATGATCGCCGTCGACGTGATCATCGCCAACCTGTGGATGGCGGTGCTGCTGTTCGCCGCCGGCCGCGCCAAGGCCATCGATCGGCACACCGGCGCCGACGCCTCGGCCATCGACGAGGTGCAGCGGCGGGTCGAGGAGTTCCAGGCCCAGGTGCGCAAGATCCCGACCCTCACCGAGACCATGGTGCTCCTGGCGGTGGCCTTCGGCGTCACCGCCCTGGGTCACTGGGGCGCAGCGCTCATCGTGCCGCTGATGGAACGTCTCGGCCAGACCGTCCCCTTCATCCAGCGGGCCAGCCTGACCAGCTCGTTCTTCTGGATCGTGGTCATCGCCACCACCGGCGGTCTGATCCTCTCCTCGACCCGCGCCCGCCGCCTCGAGGGTGTCGGCGCCTCGCGCATCGGCTCGGTCTTCCTCTACGTCCTGATCGCGTCCATCGGCATGAAGATGGACATCATGGCGGTGTTCTCGAACACCGGGCTCTTCCTGGTGGGCGCCATCTGGATGGCGATCCACGCGACGCTGATGATCGTCGTCGCCTACCTGATCAAGGCGCCGGTCTTCTTCATGGCGGTGGGCAGCCAGGCCAACGTCGGCGGCGCCGCTTCGGCGCCCATCGTCGCCTCGGCCTTCCATCCGTCGCTGGCGCCGGTGGGGGTGCTGCTGGCGGTCTTCGGGTACGCGCTGGGCACCTATGCGGCGTGGGTGTGCGGTCTCCTGATGCAGGCCGTGGCGGGCGGCTGAGCCGGGCCTCCCGACCGCAATCCCCGGCCGCCGAAGCGCTCAGTTGCGGGAGTCGCGACGCCGGGCCAGCCGATCCCCGGCGAAGATCAGCAGAGCGACCATCACGAGGCCCACCGCGAGCATCCGCGGAGCCTCGCTGGCACCGGCGAGACCGAGGCGATAGACCCCCTCGCAAACGACGGCGAGAAGCGTCACGAGACCGGCGACCAGGTGCTTGTGGCTCGAGTGCATCGACGGGTTCCTCCAGAGTTCAGGACCACCGCTCACAACGCGCAGCGACGGCTGGCGGCGGGTTGCGGCACGCCGTGGGCGAAGCGGATCGGCGGTGCCAGCGACAGGTCATAGCGCAGCGGCAGCTCGGCGAAGAAGAAGGCGGCGTCGACCTCGGGCCAGCCGTCAGCCCCATCGAGGACCTCGCCGCCGGCGCCGGACAAACAGTCGACGAGCAGGCTCGTGTCGCCGACCCGCGCCTTCATGGGCCAGGGATCGACCCGTGGCAGCTCGGTGGCGATACGGCGGAAGCCGCGAGCGGTACGGAAGTAGGAGCGCCGCCGGCCGCGCAGCTGCTCGACCTGCTCGCACCAGCGACGGTCACCGGCGCCGCCGGCCGGCATCCCCTGCTCGGCCTCGACCGCGAAGCCCGCACCGTCGGACACCGACCAGCGCCAGGAACCGGCCTCGAGCTGCGCCGAGGGCCGGTCGAAGTCCAGCCGCGCCGACTCGACGGGCTCCCGCGCCACCAGCCTCGCCGCGGGGATCACCCAGGCGGGGACCAGCACCCGGCACAACAGCACCGAGGAGACGCCGTCGCCGTCGACCACCGCCAGACCGAGGCTGAACTGCGGATAGGAGAAGCGCACGATGGGCAGCGCGGCGAGGCGGAAACCCTCGTGGAAGAAGAGATAGGCCGTGGCCACGACCTTGCTCTCGCCGCCTTCCGGGTGGATCTCGTACCGCAGCGGCAACGGCAGCGGCGGCAGGGCCTCGATGGGCAGAATCCAGTTGAGGAGCAGGCAGTCTCGGACTACGGTGCGCAGAATCATGTCGGGGTCAAGACCGCGGGCGCGGCACACCGCGCGAGCCGCCGAGCTCGCAGAGGCGCCGGGCCTCCGAAATCCTGGTTTCGGGGACCACCGGAGGTGTGATCCTGCCGAGACCATATCCCGCGCGCGCTTCGCCCCGCAAGGAGCACTCTGCTACATTCGCCGGGCACTCTGGAGGACCACCATGCAGCCGAAACCGTCCCTGTCCCGCCGCTGTCACCCCGTCGCCAGTCTCCTCGCCGCCGCCCTCGTCGCCGGAACCCTGGTCGCCGGCGCCTGCTCGTCGCCCTCGTCGGCGCCGGCAGACACGAGCGCCACCGAGACCGCCACGCCGAGCGTTCCCGAGTCGATCATCAAGGCCGGCGACACCATCGACGCCGCCGGTATCGTCGACACCATCCAGGCGCTTTCCGACGACGTCCTCGCCGGCCGCGGTCCGGGCAGCGACGGGGATCGCGG
>JAGQSE010000216.1:3823-5582 GCA_020439725.1 Acidobacteriota bacterium | reverse complement strand
GGCATCACCGCCAAGGCGCCCGAGACCTGGACCTTCAAGACCCCCGAGGGGCCGCTGGCTTTCCGCTGGTGGGACGAGTACATCGCATCGAGCGGTGTCCAGCGAGAGACCGCGAAGGTCGACGACGCCGAGGTGGTCTTCGTCGGCTACGGCATTCGCGCCCCCGAGTACGACTGGGACGACTACAAGGACGAGGACCTCAAGGGCAAGGTCCTGCTGATGCTCAACAACGATCCCGACTGGGATCCCGACCTCTTCGAGGGCAACCGCCGGCTCTACTACGGCCGCTGGACCTACAAGTACGAGATCGCGGCGGAGGTCGGCGCCGCCGCGGCGATCATCATCCACACCACCCCGTCGGCGGGCTATCCCTTCCAGGTGGTCCAGACCTCCTGGACCGGTCCGCAATTCGAGCTGCCCGCCGGTGACGAGCCGCGCATCGAGGTCGCCGGCTGGCTGACCCACGACGCCGCCGAGCGCCTGGTGGCCGCCGCGGGGATGAACCTCGGCGCCCTCGAGGACCTGGCGAAGCAGAAGAGCTTCGTACCGGTGCCCCTCGACGTCCGCACCTCCATCGAGCTCAAGAACACCCTGGAGCGCGTCCAGACCGCCAACGTCCTCGGTCTGGCCAAGGGTAGCGACCCCGAGCTGTCGAAGCAGGTGGTGGTCTATACGGCCCACCATGACCACCTGGGGGTCGGCACCCCCGACGACACGGGGGACACGATCTACAACGGCGCCCGCGACAACGCCTCCGGCGTCGCCCAGCTGGTGGCCATCGCCGAGGCCTGGAACAAGCTGCCGGAAAAGCCCAAGCGCAGCGCCCTCTTCCTCTCCGTCGGCGGCGAGGAGCAAGGCCTCCTGGGCTCCGAGTTCTACGCCAAGGAGCCCACCTTCGCACCGGGGCAGATCGCCGCCAACATCAACTTCGACTCGGCCAACATCTTCGGCCGCACCCGCGACCTGCCGCTGGTGGGCTATGGCAAGTCGGACCTCGACGCCGTGGCCCGCGCCGCGGCGGCGGTCGAGGACCGCGAGGTGGTGGGCGAGGTCGATCCGACCCTCGGCTCCTTCTACCGCTCCGACCAGTTCAACTTCGCCAAGATCGGCGTGCCGGCGCTCTACTTCGGTCAGGGTAAGGACTTCCTCGAGCCCGGCCCGACCGCCAGCCCCGAGGCGGTGCACGAGTGGACCGAGGTCCACTACCACCAGCCCAGCGACGAGTACGACCCCAGCTGGAACCTCGAGGGCGCCGTCGAGGACGCACGCCTCGGGCTCTATGCCGGTTGGCTCATCGCCCAAGCGCCGGCGTTGCCCGGCTGGAACCCCGGCGACGAGTTCGAGGCGGCCCGCAAACGGGCCCTGGCGGCGGAAGACCCGACCGCGAAGCAGCCGTGAGGCCGGCGCCCCGAGGACGGCGGGTGTCCCGCGCCGCCGTCCTCGCCGCCGCGCTGACCATGACCGGGTGCCTCCTGCTGGCGCCGGCCGCGGGCGGCCAGACCGGAACGACCCCGGCACCGAGTCCGCCGGCGGTCAGCCGGAGCCCCGTCGAGAGCGAGCTCCTCGACCGGCTGTCGGCAGTGCCGGCGCTGCGCGACCTCGAGGTCCAGGTCGTCGACGGCCGCGCCATCCTCACCGGCGTCGCCTTGACCGAGGAGGCCAGCAAGGCCGCCGAGCGGACCGCCACCGAGGTCCCCGGCGTCCGGCGCGTCGACAACCGGCTCGAGCCGCCGGCGAGCGTCGAGCAACGGCTCGAGCC
>JAGQSE010000216.1:0-3777 GCA_020439725.1 Acidobacteriota bacterium | reverse complement strand
CTGGTCGCGCTGGCGCTCCTGATCCTGGGGCTCTTCGCCTGGATCGCCCGCTGGGTCGGTCGGAGCCACCTGCCGTGGGGACGGCTGTCGGCCAACCGCTTCGTCCAAGATCTCGCCCGCCAGGTGCTGCGCAGCGTCGTCTTTCTCGTCGGGCTGCTCCTCGCCCTCGAGATCCTCGACGCCACCGCCCTCGCCGGCGCCGTCCTCGGCACCGCCGGCGTGGTCGGTATCGCCGTCGGCTTCGCCTTTCGCGACCTGGTCGAGAACTTCATCTCGAGCGTCCTCTTGAGCCTGCGCCAGCCCTTCGAGCCCAACGACCTCGTGGCCATCGACGGGCTCGAGGGCAAGGTTGTGCGGCTGACCTCGCGCGCCACGGTGCTGATGACCCTCGACGGCAATCACCTGCGGATCCCCAACGCCAAGGTGTTCAAAGGGGTGATCCTCAACTACTCGCGAAACCCCATGCGTCGCTTCGACGTCGGAATCGGCGTCGGCGTCGACGAGGACCTGCTCGAGGCGCAGCGGCTGGGGGTCGAGATCCTCACCGCCACGCCCGGCGTCGCCGCCGACCCGCCACCCTCGGCGGTGGTCGACGCCCTCGGCGACTCGAGCGTCACGGTGCGCTACTACGGCTGGGTCGATCAGCGCGAGGCGAGCTTTGCCGATGTCCGCGGCGAGGCCATCCGCCGGGTCAAGACCGCCCTCGAGGACGCCGGCATCGATCTGCCGGAGCCCATCTACCGCCTGCGTCTCGAGGGTACCGGCGCGGCCGCCGCGGCCCCCGAACCCGCCCCCAAGTCCCTCGAAGAGACCAAGGTCTTCGAGCCGCGGCCCTCCGGCACCACGGCGCCTCCGGCCGGCGACGCCGTCGATCGGCAGATCGCCGACGAACGGGCCACCGGCGGGGAGGACCTCCTCGACGAGGGGGCACCGAAGGAGTAGCGCCCGAGCTCCGGGGCACCCGGGATCGGGGCGAGCTCCGAGTCAGGGGAGCTGTTTGTGGCTGCCGTCGCAGAAGGGCGGATTCTGGGTGTGCTTGCAGCGGCACAGCGCGACCCGGCGGGTCTCGGCGATCTCGAACTCGAGGGGCTCGAAACCGGTGCCGGCGTGGGAACCGTCACAGAAGGGCTGGTCCGCCGAGCGGCCGCAGCGACACCACCAGTAGGTCCCGGGCTCGAGCTCGAGCACCGCTGCGCTCCGTTCCGCGATCGTGGGCTCTGGGGTGGCCATGGCAGACTCGCTTTCTCTTGATGCTTTCCGTTGGNTTCTGGGTGGACTTGCCCTCGAAGTCCGGCGCCGCCGGCGAGGGCTCCGGAACGGCTGCCGTCAACCGCCCGCCGCGCCGTGGGCGTCGCGATGCGCCTCGAGGCGCTCGAGGATCCGCTCGGGGACCAACCCGTCGAGATTGCCGCCCAGGAAGAAGACCTCCTTGACGGTGCGGCTCGAGACGAAGGTGTAGTCCTCCTTGGGCATCATGAACAACGTCTCGACCCGTGGATTGAGCCGCTTGTTCATCAGCGCCATCTGGAACTCGTATTCGAAGTCGGACACCGCGCGCAATCCGCGGACGACGCAGCAGGCGCCCTCCTTCTCGACGAAGTCCACCAACAGCCCGGAAAAGCGCTCGACCCGGCAGGTCGGAAACGGCGCCAGCTGCTCACCGATCATCTCGACCCGCTCGGCGCTCGAGAACAGGGCCTTCTTGTGGTCGTTCTGGAGCACCGCCACGATGACCTCGTCGAACAGGCTCAAACAGCGCTCGATGAGGTCCAGGTGGCCGTTGTGGAGCGGGTCGAAGGAACCCGGGTAGACGGCCCTGCGCCGCGTCATGGGATCTCCTCGGTGAGGTTGACGGTGACGGCATTATGGGCCGCGTCGGTGAGTCGCAGCAAGAGCAACCGGCTGCCGGCGGGGATCGGCAGGCGCAGGGTCTCGGTGCGGCCGTCGACCAGACCGTCGGCGGCCTCGACCGCGTGCCACTCACCGGCGTCGGTGCTCGCCACCGCCTCGCGAAGCGGGTTCCAGGCGTCCTCCACCCGCACCTCGAGGATCTTGCCGCGGCGGTCGACGGAGCGGACCGATGGCGGGCTGTGGTCGACCAGGACCGGTTCGGTCAAGGCCTCGGCGGTGAGCGCGTCGCCCTCGGCGTTGTCGTCGGCGTCGGAGGCGGTGAGCCGGAAGCGGTACAGACCGTCGGGCAGCACGGTGGCGTCGAAGTTGTAGTAGGGCGTGTCGAGGTCATCGGCGACCGGCAACCAGCCGGCATCGCTTTCAGCGCCACCGGCGGGGCGGAAGTCGAGACGGTAGACCAGGTCGTCGCCGTTGGGGTCTTCGGTCTTCCAGGCGAAGGCGCGATACCCCAGACGCCACAACGGCTTGACCCGCTGGTCCTGCCGCGCGCCTTCCGCGTTCAAGGTGGTGAAGATGCCGTCGCGGCGTGGGTGCGCCGGCTCGTAGACCTGCTGGCCAGGGTTGAAGTTCGAAGGCAGCAGCACCTTGCCCGGGTCGAGGGCCTTGAACTCCTTGATCCGCGGCCGGAGGTTCTGCTGCCGGTAGGAGAGCTCGACGGCGTCGAGCCGGGGCGAAGCCTTGCCACCGGCGGCGAGCTCGGCGCGCCACTGGACATAGCGCCCGCGCGGCACCTCGGTGAGCGACAGCTCGTGCCCGGCCTGGGCTTCGGTCCAGGGCGACCAGGTGGCGTCGGGCTCCGCCGACAGACCGCTGCGCACGCTGACCTTGACCGAGGAGCCGTCGGGCGCCTCGCCCCACCAATGGAAGGAGCCGAAACGCGCCAGCTGCTTGGCGTCCTCGACCGATGAGGTGAAGGTGCCGTGACGCTCGCCACCACCGGCGGAGCGGTAGATCGCCGCGGCGTTGGTGGTGGCGAAGGAGGGACCGTCCTTGCCGGGCATGAGCGCCACGATCTGGGCGTCTTCGGCGTCCTTCTCGAGCACCATGCGCTGGTCGGCGGCGCGCCAGCTGTAGAGCTTGCCCTCCTGACCGGTGCCCAGCCACAGGCGATGCTCGAAATAGAGCAGGCTGTGGACGGTCTCCTCCTTGAAGGTCCACAGGCTCTCGACCAGCCCGTCGCGGGTGATGGACAGGACCTCGCTGCGGCCACCGCCAAACCCCGACGGACGCGAGCCCACCGCCCCGAGGCCACCGTCGTCGACCGACACCGAGGCCTCGTCGTCGCCGCCGGACTCGTCCCCGCTGGTGTCGTCGGACGACGCCTCGGCGGGCTTCGACAGGTCCACCTGGCTGGCCTCGGAGGCCACCGCCACGGCGTAGTACTGCCCGCCGCCGGCGTCGGCGAGGGCGACGATCTCGGGCTGCGCGGCGTCATAGAGGGTGCGTGCCTTGCCGTGGGCGTCGACCTCGAGGACCAGGCCCTCACCGGCGGTCCCCACCAGCACCGCCCCGTCGGGCAACGGCTGGATCGAGCGCACGTGGGTGTCCTCGGTGTCGAGAAGCACCACGCCCTGCCCCTGGCGGTCGACGGCGAAGAGCTTGCCCTCGGTCCCCGTCGCCACCAGCANGGCCGTCGGTGCCGCGGGCCAGCGCCCAGATGTAGACCGCCGCGGGATCGAAGAACACCTCCGACCCGCCTTTCGTCAGCTTGTAGACCTTGCCGTTGGGCGAGGTGCCGGCGAAGACGGTGCCGTCGGCATCCGCCCACAACGCGAAGACCTCGGACTCGGGAGCCGTGAACAGGGTGGTGGCGGTGCCGTCGGCGGCGACCCGCAGCACACGGCCGTCGGTGCCCGTGCCGACGAT
>JAGQSE010000215.1 GCA_020439725.1 Acidobacteriota bacterium | reverse complement strand
TCCTCGACCTGGGGCTCGGGCTCTACCGTGGCGTCGTGGCGCTCCCCCACGCCGAGCACCGCCTGCGCCTCGACGACCCGGTGCGCGTCGGGCTTTTCGCCGAACGCTTCGCCCCCGCCGTCTGTGTCGCCATGGACTCCGGGGCGCGGCTCCACTGGGACGGCGAGCGCTGGACCGCCGGGCCCGGCACTCCCCTGCTGACCGCCAGCGGCGATCTCGAAGAGCGGGAGGCCTGGTCGTGAGCCTCGCCATCCGCCGGCTGCTCCGGACGAAACCCGACACGACGGCGCTCCGGGCCTTCGTCGAGGAGCACTCCTTCCCCCTCGCCGAGGGAACGTCGGTGACCTTCGTCTACCAGGGCCGGGCCGACCGGGTCGAGCTGCGGCACTTCATCTACGGTCTCGAATCCTCCCAGGCCTTCAAGCGCATCGAAGGGACCGACTTCTGGTACCTGATCATGACCCTGCCCGAGCGGTCGCGGATGGAGTACAAGATCGACGTCATCCACGGACAGGATCACCAGTGGATCCGCGATCCCTTGAACCCGCACCTGGCCTTCGATCCCTTCGGCGCCAACTCGGTGTGTCAGGGCAGCGGCTACGAGCGCCCCGAGTGGACCTTGCCGGACCCGGAAGCGCGCCCCGGCGCCCTCGAGGAGTGGGCGCTCCACAGCGACGCCTTCGGGGGCGAGCGGCGGTTTCGCGTCTACCTGCCGGCCCGCTTCCGGCGCAGCCGGCGCTACCCGCTGCTGGTGGTCCACGATGGCCACGACTACCTCCACTTCGCCGGCCTGCGCACGGTCCTCGACAACCTGATCCACCGGCTCGAGATCCCGCCCATGGTGGTGGCGCTGGTGGACTCGCCGGACCGGCTGCGGGAGTACGCCGCCGACGAGCGCCACGCCCGGTTCATCGCCGACGAGCTTGTCCCCCACCTCGAAGCGCGCTACCCGCTCATCGCCGAGCCCTCGGGCCGCTGCGTCATGGGAGCGAGCTTCGGTGGCGTCGCCAGTCTGTTCACCGCCTGGCGCTACCCCGGCTACTTCGGCCGCCTGCTGCTCCAGTCGGGATCCTTCGCCTTCAGCGACATCGGCCGGCACAAGCGCGGCCCCGCCTTCGACCCGGTGGTCGAGTTCGTCAACGCCTTCCGCGAGAACCCCGGACGACCGTCGGAGAAGGTCTTTCTGAGCTGCGGCGTCTACGAGTCGCTGATCTACGAGAACCGCTCGATGATGCCGCTGCTGCGTGAGCTGGGGATCGACGTACGCTATGTCGAAGCGCGCGACGGCCACAACTGGGAGAACTGGCGCGACCGCCTGCGCGAAGGGCTATCATGGCTGTTTCCCGGCCCCCTCTGGATGGTCTACGAGTAGGGCCGGGACGATGGAGCCGAAGCGGCTCGAGGAGAGGTGGAGATCATGGCGCAAACGACCCGAAAGATCGGCCTGTCCCTGGGTGCCGACATCTGCTGGCCCATCTGCTTCGAGCAGATCGTCCGCCGGCTCGACCTGGCGATTCCCTTCGAAGGCGACACCGTCGGTGTCGAGGTCGAGCGGGTCACCATCGAGCCCTTCGAGCTCACCCAACCATGCCGCTACGACGTCGTCCTCGATCGCCTGACGCACTGGTACAACACCAGCCGTGAGTGGATCAAAAAGTCGGTGATCATGGACGGTCTCTACGTCCTCAACAATCCCTGGTCGGTGCAATCGATGGAAAAGGCGAGCACTTACGCCGCCATGACCCACCTCGGGCTGCCGGTGCCCGAGACCTGGCTGGTGCCTCCCAAGTCCTACGAGCCGACCCCGGACCTGGAACCCACCCTGCGGCGCTATGCGCGCCTCTTCGACCTCGGTCACGTCGGCGAGAAGCTCGGCTACCCGATGTTCATGAAGCCNNTACGACGGCGGTGCCTGGGTCGGTGTCGACCGCATCGACGACGAGGAGCAGCTGCGCCAGGCCTACGAGCGGAGCGGCACACGGCTCATGCACTTGCAGAAGGCGGTGTCGGGCTTCGACCTCTTCGTCCGCTGCGTCGGTCTGGGGCCGCAGATCCGGATCGTCAAATACGACCCGTCGGCGCCGCTCCACAACCGCTACACGATGGAGACCGGAGTGGTCAGCGATGAGGAGCGCTCGCTCCTCGAGAACATGACGCTGACCATCAACACCTTCTTCGGTTGGGACTTCAACTCCTGCGAGGCGCTACGCCAGGGCGGGACCTTCTACCCCATCGACTTCGCCAACGCCTGCCCCGACTCGCAGGTGACCTCGCTCCACTACCACTTCCCGTGGCTGATCCGCTCGAAGATCCGCTGGGCGGTGTTCTGCGCCGTCACCCGGCGTCCGATGCGCAAGAACGTCGACTGGCAACCGTACTACGACGTCCTGGCCAAGGACCTGCCCTACCGCGAGCGCCTCGCCGCCTACGCCGCCATCGCCCGCGAGCGTCTCGAGGCCGATCGTTTCGAGGAGTTCTGCGCCAAGCACCTGGGCCATCTCGACGAGGTGCTGTGCGAGTTCTTCACCTCCGACATCGCCCGCGACGCGGTGCGTCAGAAGGTCGCCGCCCTGTTCCCCAAACACGAGATCGACATGTTCACCGAGCTCTTCTGGCGCCGCATCCAGTACCACCTCGAGGTCGAGTACGGTCACGGCCAGTAGCCGGCGAAGCAGCGGGGCGACGACCGGCCGCCGGGCGCCCCGGGGACCGGCTCAGAGGTTGGCCATGGCCCGGTAGAGGGCCTCGTAGCGAGCCCCCTGGACCTGCCAGGAGTAGTCCTGGGCCATACCGTTGGTCACCATCCGCCGCCAGGCCTCGGGCTCCCCGAACAGGCGGAGGGCGAAGGTCAGCGCCCAGCGCACCGCGTCGGCGTTCTGGTGCTCGAAGACCACCCCGGTGCCCTCGCCGGTGGCCGGGTCGAAGAGCTGCACCGTGTCGGCGAGACCGCCGGTCTTACGGACGATGGGTACCGTGCCGTAACGCAGGCTGTACATCTGGTTGAGACCGCAGGGCTCATAGCGGGACGGCATCAGGAAGGCGTCGGCACCCGCCTCGATGAGGTGCGCCAGCCGCTCGTTGTATCCCCGGTAGAAGAAGGCCTTGCGCGGAAACGCCTGCGCCAGCCGTGCGAAGTAGGCCTCGTACCGGCTCTCCCCCGAGCCCAGGACAACCAGCCGGACGTCGCGTCCCGCGAGCATCTCCTGGAGCGGCTCGAAGAGCAGGTCGAGCCCCTTCTGCGCGGTCAGCCGCGAGACCAGCCCGAAGACCGCCTCCGACGGCTCGGCGTCGAGCCCCGTCGCCTGGAGCAGATAGCGCTGGTTCTCGAGCTTGCCCGTCAGGTCCTCGGCGCTGTAGTGGTATGGCAGATGGCGGTCCGTCGCCGGATCCCAAAGCGCATAGTCGACGCCGTTGACGATCCCCACCAGATGATCGGCACGGGCGCGCAACACACCGTCGAGGCCCATGCCGTACTCCGGCGTCTGGATCTCGCGGGCGTAGGTGCGGCTGACGGTGCTCAGGAGGTCGGCGTAGAGAAAGCCGGTCTTGAGGAAGCCCACGACCCCCGCGTCGAGGTCATCTCGGTAGAGCAGGTGGGCACAGCCCTGAAGATCCAGCGCCCCCAGCTGCGAGGTCGGGAACATCCCCTGGTAGCCCAGGTTGTGGATCGTCAGCAGGGTCTTCGAACGCTCGAAAAGCCGGTCCCAGCCATAGTGGTGCCGGAGGTAGAGCGGCAGCAGGCCGGTGTGCCAGTCGTTGCAGTGGAAGACGTCCGGTGCCCAGCCCATCCCCTGGCAGCACTCGATGGCCGCCTTGGCGAGAAAGGCGAAGCGGATCGCCTCGTCGGAGTCGCCGGTGTAGATCGCCTCGCGACCGAAGAGCGCCGGGCAATGGATGAAAAAGCGCTGCAGGTGGTCGCCGGGAGCGCTGTCGGTGACCAGCGTGTAGTGAAACGTCCGGCCGCCGAGACGCAACGGGCGGTCGACCATCCACTCGACTACGGTGAAGCCCTGGCTGGTGTCGATGCGGCCGTACAGCGGCAGGAAGGTGCGCACGTCGTGGCCCTGGCTGCCGAGATAGGCGGGCAGCGCTTCGGCGACGTCGGCCAGCCCACCGGTCTTGGCGTAAGGCGCCATCTCCGACGACACCCAGCAGATCTTGAGCGGTTCCATACCTCGTGCTCCCTTTCTCTCCACGCGGCCGCTGACCGAATGCGCCAGGGACCGACGGCCGGTGCGGGTCCCTCGGGGGGAATCTTAGCGGCTCCACCCCCGCGCGCGGGCACCGCGGGCTTTCGCAGCCGCGACAACGCTGTGTCACGGGCGCGGCGGCGCTATACTCCAGCCACCCCGAGCCCGCCACCGTCCGGGCTCCTGCGAGAAGGACCAGCATGGCCAACGTCGTCTTCGTCGCACCGTTCCTGATGCCTACGACCCTCGACTTCGTCGCGGTGACGGCGAGCCTGCCGGGGGTCCGGCTGGCGGTGGTCAGCCAGCAGCCGCCGTCGGCGATCCCGCTGGAGGTGCGGAGCAAGCTCGTCGGCCACTGCCAGGTCGAACGGGCCCTCGATCCGGAGATCCTGCTCGAGGGCGTGCGCGACGCCGGACGCCAGCTCGGCGGCACCATCGACCGTCTGCTGGGGGCCCTCGAGCAGCTCCAGGTACCCCTCGCCCAGGTGCGCCAGGCGCTGGGCATCGAGGGCATGGACGTCGAGACCGCGCACAACTTCCGCGACAAGGCACGGATGAAGCAGGTGCTGCGCGAGCACGGCCTGCCCTGCGCCCGCTACCACCTGGCGTCGAGCCGTGAGGGTGCCCGCCGCTTCGCCGAGGAGACGGGCTTTCCCTTGGTGGTCAAGCCCCCCGACGGCGCCGGTGCCAAGGCTACCTTCCGGGTCGACGACCTGGCGTCCCTCGACCAGGCCCTCGAGCTGATGCGTCCGAGCCCGGGCCGCGAGATGCTCCTCGAGGAGTTCATCACCGGCACCGAGCACTCCTTCGAGACCATCTCGATCCACGGCGAACCGGTGTGGCGCTCGATCACCCACTACCAACCGACCCCCCTCGAGGTCCTGCGCAACCCGTGGATCCAGTGGTGCGTGCTGCTCCCCCGTGAGGGAGTCACCGAGGGCTACGCCGACATCCGCGAGGCCAACGCCCGGGCGCTGTCGGCGCTGGGCCTCGGTACCGGCCTGACGCACATGGAATGGTTTCGCCGCCAGGACCGTTCGATCGCCATCTCGGAGGTCGCCGCCCGGCCGCCCGGCGCCCAGATCACGACCCTCATCTCCCACGCCCATGAAGCCGACTTCCGGCGCGCCTGGGCGCACCTGATGGTCTTCGACGAGCTGCGCTTCCCGGAACGCAAGTGGGCCACCGGCGCCGCCTTCCTGCGGGGCCAGGGCCGCGGCCAGGTACAGAGCGTCGAGGGGCTCGAGGCGGCGCAGAAGGAGCTCGGCGAGCTGGTGGTCGAGGCGCGGCTGCCCCGCCCCGGACAACCCCAGGCGAGCAGCTACGAGGGCGAGGGCTACGT
>JAGQSE010000214.1 GCA_020439725.1 Acidobacteriota bacterium | reverse complement strand
GGGGAACGAGCTCATGACGAAACCTCCTTCGAAGCGACCGGCTCGGGATCTGAGCCGGAATGGGGTTCAGCGGGAACGAGAGTCTCTACCGAAGCCTCGGGAGGAGGCTCGACGGGGTCGGAACCAGCGAACAAGGCGGACGGCTCGAGCTTGCGGCTGCGCCACGCGAAGTAGATCGCGGGGAAGACCAGGAGCTCGGCGAGGAACGAGGTCAAGATGCCGCCGACCATCGGCGCGGCGATGCGCTTCATGACGTCCGCACCGGTTCCCGTAGCCCACAGGATCGGGACCAGCGACACGAGCACGGTGACCACGGTCATCATCTTGGGCCGGATGCGTTGCACCGCGCCGTGGTCCACCGCCGCCGCCAGGTCGGCGTAGGAGCGCATCGCGCCGGCGTCGCGCCAGCGGCGATAGGCGATGTCGAGATAGAGCAGCATCACCATCCCGGTCTCCGCCGCCAGGCCGGCGAGGGCGATCATTCCCACCCATACCGCCACGGACCAGTTGTAGCCGAGGAGGTCGAGGAACCACACCGACCCGACCAGCGAGAAGGGTACCGCCGAAAGCACGATCAGGGTCTCGACCACCGAACGCGTGTGCAGGTAGAGGATGACGAAGATCAGGAGCAGCGTCAGCGGCACGATGAGCAGCAGGCGGTGCCGGGCTCGCTCCATGTACTCGTATTGCCCCGACCAGAACAGCGTGTATCCAGGAGGCATCTCGACCTGCTTCGCCACCTCGCGACGGGCATGCTCGACCCAGCCGCCGACGTCGCTGGTGGTCAGGTCGACGTAGACCCACGCGTTGGGGCGCGCGTTCTCCGACTTGATCCCCGGCGGCCCGTCGCGCAGCTCGAGCCGCGCCAGCTGAGCCAACGGCACCTGAGCACCGCCCGGTGCCGTCACCAGCACCTGCCGCAGCTGGTCGAGGTTCTCGCGCAGCTCGCGCGAGTAGCGCACGTTGACCGGATAACGCTCGAGCCCTTCGACGGTCCAGGTGACGTTGCGGCCGCCGATGGCGGTCTCGATGACGCGGAGCACGTCCGCCACTTCGAGCCCGAAGCGCGCCGCGGCCTCGCGATCGACCTCGAAGTCGAGGTAGGTACCGCCCATCACGCGATCGGCGTAGGCCGAGGCGGTCCCCGGCATCGCCTTGACCACCGTCTCCACCTTCTCCGCCAGGTCCTGGAGCACGGAGAAGTCGGGCCCTGCCACCTTGATCCCCACCGGTGTCTTGATCCCCGTCGACAACATGTCGATGCGCGTCTTGATCGGCATCGTCCACGAGTTGGTCAACCCGGGGAACCGGATCGCCCGATCCATCTCCTGGACCAGTTTCGCGTGGGTCATCCCCGGCCGCCACTCCGACGGGTCCTTGAGCACGACGGTGGTCTCGATCATCGACAAGGGAGCCGGATCGGTGGCCGTGTCGGCGCGCCCTGCCTTGCCGAACACCGACTCGACCTCGGGGAAGGTGCGCAGGATCTTGTCGGTCTGCTGCAGCACCTCCTTGGCCTTGGTGATCGAGATCCCCGGGAAGGTCGTCGGCATGTAAAGGATGTCGCCCTCCCACAGCGGCGGCATGAACTCCGAGCCGATGTGCTCGAGCGGGATCACCGTCGAGACGACCAGCAGGGTCATGGCGACGAGGAGCGGCCAGCGCCAGCGCAGCGCGAACCGCAGCACGGGCCGGTAGAGCGCCCGCAAGAGCCGGGACACCGGGTGTCGCTCCTCGCGATGGATCTTGCCGCGGACGAACCACACCATCAGCACCGGGATCACCGTCACCGCCAGGATCGACGCCATGGCCATCGAATAGGTCTTGGTGAAGGCGAGGGGCTTGAACAACCGCCCCTCCTGGTCCTCGAGGGTGAAGATCGGCAGGAAGGAGACGGTGATGACGAGCAGCGTGAAAAAGAGCGTCGGTCCTACCTCCTGCGCCGAGCGCAGGATGATCTCGAAGTGGGAGCGCTTGCCCCGCCACTCCTCGTAGTGCTTGTGGGCGTTCTCGACCATGATCACCGCGGCGTCGACCAGCACACCGATGGAGATCGCGATGCCGCCCAAGGACATGATGTCGGCCCCCAGGCCCTGGAAACGCATGACCAGAAAGGCGAGGAGGATCGACAGCGGGATCGATACCGCCGCCACGAAGGCCGAGCGGAAGTGGAAGAGGAAAAGGAGACACACCAGCGACACCACCACCAGCTCCTCGAAGAGCGTCCGGCCGAGGGTCGAGACCGCCCGGTCGATGAGCCCGCTGCGGTCGTAGGCGACGCTGACCTGGACGTCCTCGGGCATGCCCTGGCGGAGCTCCTCGAGACGCGCGCGGACGCGGCGCAGGGTCTCTCGGGTGTCGGCGCCGGCGCGCACCACGACGATGCCGCCGACGGTCTCTCCCTCTCCGTTCCAGTCGGCGACACCGCGCCGGATCTCGGGACCGACGGTGATCCGAGCCACCTCGCGGAGTAGCACCGGCACCCCCCCGGGACCGGTGGTCAGCACCGCCTTCCCCAGGTCGTCGGGCGAGCGCAGATAGCCGCGGCCGCGGATCATCAGCTCCTTCTCCGCCACCTCGAGGAGACGCCCGCCGACCTCCATGTTCGAGCGCCGGACGGCGTTCTCCACCTGCTCGAGACCCAGGCCGTAGGCGCGCAGCTTCACCGGGTCGACCTCGACCTGGTACTGGCGCACGAAGCCGCCGACGGAAGCCACCTCGGACACCCCGTCTACCGACGACAGACCGTATTTGAGATACCAGTCCTGGAGACTGCGCAGCTCGTCGAGTGAGCGCCGATCCGAGTTGAGCACGTACATGAAGGCCCAACCCACACCGGTGGCGTCGGGTCCCAGCTGCGGCGAGACACCGTCGGGGAGCTGCGCGCCGAGCCCCGAGAGGTACTCGAGGACCCTCGATCGCGCCCAGTAGAGATCGGTGCCGTCATCGAACAGGAGGTAGACCAGCGAGTAGCCAAAGTAGGAGTAGCCGCGCACCACCTTGGCGTGGGGCACCGCGAGCATCTTGGTGGTGATGGGATAGGTGACCTGGTCCTCGACCACCTGCGGCGCCTGCCCCGGATAGCGCGTGTAGACGATCACCTGGACGTCGGAGAGGTCGGGGATCGCGTCGATGCGGACCGTGGACACCGCCCACACACCCGCGACGACGGCGGCGAGCATCGCCACCGTCACCAGCAGCTGGTTCTTGAGCGAACACGCGATGAGCCGATCAAGCATGGCTCAGCTCCTCCCACCAGACTCGCCGGCCTTGGCCCCACCGCCCATGCCATCCATCGCTCCCTGCCCGCCGGCTCCGGCCCGTGCATCGAGCAGCTTCTCGATGGCGGCGCGGAGCGACGACTCCGAATCGAGCAGGAACTGCGCCGAGGTCACCACCTCCTCGCCCTCCGCGAGCCCCGAGCGGATCTCGATCATGCCGTCGCCCTCGCGGCCCAACGTCACCGGTCGGGGGACGAAGCGGCCGCCGCCGCGAGCGACCACGACCAACGTGCTGCCCTGGGTCCGGAGCACCGCCTCGGAAGGCACCGCGAGCACCTCGGCTTCGCTCGGCGGCTCAAAGGTCACCGTCGCGTACATCCCCGGTCGCAGCCGACCGTCGGCGTTGGGGATCTCGAGCCGCACCGGCAGGGTCCGCGTCTGCTCGGACATCTCCGGCGCCATCAAGCGGACGCGGCCCTCGAAGGTCTCCCCGGGGAAGTAGGTCAGGGTCACCGTCGCGCGGGTTCCCGGGTGGATCCATGCCACCTGGTCCTCGAAGGCCTCCACCGACAACCAGAGTGTCGACAGGTCGGCGATGTGGAAGAGCTCCATACCCGGTTTGACCGCCATCCCTTCGAGCCCGGTCATGGTCTTCATCACCACTCCCTTGGCCGGAGAGAAGACCGGTAGAGCCCGCAGGACTTCACCGCGCGTTTCGAGGGCGTCGATCTGAGCCGGGGTGACCCCCCAGAGCTCGAGGCGGGTCCGCGCCGCATCGACCAGCGCACGGCTCCGCACGAGAGAGTCCTCCGGCGCTCCCTCCATGCGGTGCGCGTAGGCGACGGCGGTGAGCAGCTCCTGCTGCGTCTGGACCAGCTCCGGTGAGTAGACCGAGAAGAGCGGTTGTCCCTTCTTGACCTCCTCCCCCAGGTAGTGGACGAAGACCTGTTCGACGAACCCCGAGTAGCGCGTCGTGACCGTCACCATGCGCTCCTGGTCGTACTCGAGATAGCCGACGGTGCGCACCGGCTCCTCCACCCGCTGGCGACGGACGGGCGCGGTGCGGACGTTCATCGCCTGAATGGTCTCCGGCTGGATCTGGACCTCGGTGCCACCGCTCATGTCGTCCGCATAGACCGGCACGTAGTCCATGCCCATCTCGTCCTTGGCGGGCACCGGCGAGGTCACCGTCGGGTTCATCGGGTTGCGGTAGAAGAGGATCTCGTGATCGCTGCCTGGGGGCTTCGAGGACCCGGTGTCGCCGGCGGGCTCCGCGGGCACCAGCTCGGTGCCGCAGATGGGACAGGTGCCCGCCTCGTCCTCGTGGATCGAAGGATGGAGCGGACAGGTCCAGCCCGCCGCCGGCTCCGGCGACATCGCCGCGTGATCGTGTCCCTTCGCTGCCCCGACCGAGTCGAGAGGAACGAGGTCCATGTGACAGATGGGACACTGACCGGGCTCGTCCTGGATCACCTGCGGGTGCATGCCACAGGTCCACAGACCGCTCTCGGGCTCGGAGGCCGCGACCGCTTCGCCGCGCAGCCGCTCGTCGAGGGAGTGCCAGCCGAAGGGATCGAGAAACAGCACCACCGCGACGGCGAAGCCGGCGAGCGATGCGACGAGAGAAACCACCCAGCGGTGGCGCGAACGATCAGCGGTGGTCATGGTCCACCTCCTGAGAGCCTGGGGACGAAAGGTTTTCGGCAGGGACCTGGCCGGTCGCCGAGGTCGGATCGGTCGCCGGTGGGGACATCTCGGCGCCGAGGCTTTGGCCGACGGCCCCTTCGAGGTCGGCGCAGGTTTGGGCGAGGTCGAGCCGGTTGCGCGCCGCACCCAGCTCGACCTCGAAGAGCACATGCTCCGCGTCGAGGAGCTCGAGGGCACCGAGCTCACCGGTCGAGTACGCCGCCTCGGCGGAATCGGCGGTTTCCCGCGCCTGCGTGACGAGGACCTGATCGAAGAGCCGTAGCTGATCGCCGAGCAGAGGCCGACGGGCGGCGAGCGAGCCGATCGAACGCTCGAGATCCTGGCGGAGCCGCTCGCGATCCGCCTCGGCGGCGGCGGAGAGCGCCAGAGCTTCTTCGAGCTCCGCCGCGATGCGCTGCCGATGGACCGGCAACCGCACCCCGGCGGTGAGCGCGAAGATGTCATCGCCGTTGCCCTGCGGCGGATTGACACGTCCGGCGTCGTCTTGGCGCCTCTCAACGACGGTGTAGCCCAGTCCCACCGTGAAATCGGGGCGATAGCCAAGACGCGCCAGCTCGACCTGGATCTTCCGCCGCTCGACCTCGGCGTCGAGGGCCCGCCGCTCGGGCCGCGCGCGCCAGGCCTCTTCGACCAGGTCCGCCGGCATGCCGCCGGTACAGGACTCGGGAAGCGCGAGCCCCGTCACCTCGCTGTCGGCCGGTCGGCCGCGCCGGGCGTTGAGCTCCGCCAAGAGCGTCGCCCGCCGCGCCTCCACCGCGAGCCGCTGCTGCTCGGTGCGGGTGATCTCCGCCTGGATCTTGATCACCCCCTGCTGCAACCCGTACCCGGTCGCATACCGGGCCCGCGCCAGCTCTTCGTGACGGATCAGGTGCAAGCGCTCCTGGTCGATGATCGCCGCCTGCTCGGTGACGAAGGTGAGCTCGTAGAAGTGCTTCCGGACTTCGGTCACCAGGTCCAGGCGCTTCGCCTGCCAGCGGGCGTCGGCAGCGACCGCGGCCCACAACGCCTCCTTTTGCCGCAGCTCGAGCTTGCCCAACCAGGGCAGAGGCTGGCTCACCGACACGGCCAGCCGCTGGGGCCCTACGCGGGTCTCCGGCGGCAGCGCAAAGAGGGTGAGCATCGCGCTCGGGTCGGGCCACGAACCCATCTGCCGGGCCCGCGCCACGGCCGCATCGGCCTCGGCCCGTGCCCGCGCCACCTCCGGACTCTGGCGCAGCACGTCCTCGGACAGCACGCGAAGCGGTGGCGCAAGGCTCTGGACCAGCCGATCCGCCGCAAAGTTCGAGGTCCTAGCGGCGTCGACCGGCGCGTCATCGGCGTGGACGCCGACCGTGAGCAGCGAAAGGCCGGAAGCCAGGACGAGGGTGAAGACCCGCCCAAAGCGTGGTTGAAGCATCGTTCTCCTCCAGGAAACGGTCCGTCGAAGCCGGGCGCACCACGGCCCGGCTCGCGCCGAAGCGCGTTCAGACTGGGGAGAAACTCAGAGCAGAAAGGCTTGGTGGAGCAGGAGGAGACGCCCGGGCGGGCCCTCGTCGCGGGGCGGCGGGGTCTGCGGGCGCCAGGCCGGTGCCGGCGGCGCCGGCAAGGGGGCGAGCACCGGCGCCAGCGCCTGCTGCGACGACACCGGAGCGGTTCGCGCATCGACGCCGGGAACCTGGCTGCCGCCGTCGCCCTGGACCCGGCAGCACTCGGGAAGCGGCGCCCTCGTCCCCTCGCGCTGGGCCGCCTGGTGGCAGGCCGTCGAGACCGTGCCGGAGCGCGCCATGGCTTGCATCATCGGGCACGGCGCCACCGGGGCGCAGCCCGGAGCACAACCGGCCGCCAACGCCGGGCCGAAACTCAGGCTCAGGGCGGCAAGGCCGACGATGAAGGTGCGGAGCGTCTTCACGCGGAGGAGTATACAACCAAGGTCAAGGGGGGCTTTGCAGCCGACCCTCTCGCTCACCGACCCGCGATCCAACGCAGACCGGCGATACCGAGGATGATCAACGAGATGCAGACGATGCGGACCGGATCCCGCGACTCTCCGAAGAGCACGATCCCGAGGCTCGCGGTACCGACCGCTCCAATCCCCGTCCAGACGGCGTAGGCGG
>JAGQSE010000213.1 GCA_020439725.1 Acidobacteriota bacterium | reverse complement strand
GGGTGAAGAGCGCCGAGCCGTGGGTGCGGGGCAGCAGACCGGTCTCGATGCGGATGTCGCGGATCTCGTCGAGCTTGCGATCGTCGAAGCGGCGACCGTTCTCGAGGATCGTGGCGCGGAGGAGCTCCTCCTCGAGGGTCGAGACGATCATCTTGACCTTGGCCCGGGTGTCCTCATCGTCCGCCGGGAGGGTTTCGAGGTAGCCGTCGACCACCGCCGAGACCCGGTCCTTGCGATCGAACTTGCCCTTGGCGAAAAGCGCGGTGTTGAGGGGCTCACGGATCGCGTTCGACACCGTGTCGTAGAGCTCCTGCGGATAGCGTTCGGGGACCTGCCAGTGGGGCTTCTCGAGGGAGGTCTCGAGGAACATCTCCTGCTGTGCGCGGATGATGTTGCGGATCTGCTCGTGGGCCTGGAAGATGGCCTCGAGAACGAGCTCCTCGGAGACCTCGTTGGCGGCCGCTTCGACCATCACCACAGCCTCTTCCGTGCCGACGACCACCAGGTCGAGATCGGCGACGTCACGCTGGCTGTTGGTGGGGTTGAAGACGATCTCGTCCTCGATGAGGCCGACGCGGACGGCGCCCACGGGCTTGTAGAACGGGATCGCCGACAACACCAGCGCGGTCGAGGCGCCGTTGATGGCCAGGATGTCGCTATCGTTCTCGCCATCCGCGGAGAGCACGAAGCCGATGATCTGGGTCTCGCTGATATAGCCCTCGGGGAAGAGCGGGCGCAGCGGGCGGTCGATCAGGCGAGCGGTAATGATCTCCTTCTCGCTGGGGCGGCCCTCGCGCTTGAAGAAGCCGCCGGGGATCCGGCCACCGGCGGAGCTGTACTCGCGGTAGTCGACGGTGAGCGGCAGGAAGCCGCGCGGCTGAGGTTTGCCCTTCGCCATGGTGGCGGTCACCAGGACCATGGTGTCCCCGAGGCGCACGGTACAGGAGCCATCCGCCTGGGTGGCCATGTGACCGGATTCGAGAATGATGGTGTCGTCGCCGATGGGGATTTCTCTACGTAGTTTCATTGCTTTCTCTTTTTCCTTGCTTGCTGGGACGGCCGGCTCCTTCGCCGGGGTCCCGGGGCCGCGTCATTCCTCGCGCGGCATGTACTGCGATCCGGTGCTGGGCGGGATCCGCCGGAGTAGGGCAGGCCTGCCCGGGGGTACCGGGCCGGGGAGCCAGGGGGGCTCCCCGGAGGGGATGCGCGGGGGACGGCGAACCGTCCCGCACGCATACGGGCCTGGGTCTTGGAACCGCCACGAGGGCGGCGGACCCGGGCGTGGCGGTAGAAACGAGCTTACTTGCGGATTCCGAGGCGCTGGATGATCGTGCGGTAGCGCTCGACGTCCTTCTTCTTCATGTAGTCGAGCAAGCGGCGGCGCTGGCCGACCAGCTTGAGCAGACCACGGCGGCTGTGGTGGTCCTTCTTGTGCGTCTTGAAGTGCTCGGTGAGCTCCGCGATGCGGTGCGAGAGCAGGGCGACCTGAACCTCCGGCGAGCCGGTGTCGGTCTCGTGCAGCTTGTACTCTTCGATCAGACTCTTCTTGGCTTCCTGTGTCTGCGGCAACTTACAATTCCTCCGAATTTTCGCTTCAACCAGCAAAGCTTAGCATAAACCGTGCCGGTTCGGGCGTTTCATGCCCTTGACGACCAAGGGCCCTGGACTCCCTGTCGTTCTGCTACTTGAAAACGACCTTGGGTTGGATGACGCCGACGCCGCGCTCACCGATGCGCTCGACCACCGAGCCCACGGCGATGAGCTGTTGGCGCCGGTTGACCAGCTTGACCCAGTCGCCCTCGTCCCCTTCGAGGTCGCGGACCAGGACGGTCTGACCGTTGTGCACGCGCTGCTCCTGCTGGGCGTCGGCGATGACCTCGCCAAAGGGCAGCGGGATCCGGTCGAAGGGCACCCACGAGGCACCCAGCCATTCGAGATCGTCGCCGGGATCCTCGTCGAGATCGGCGCGCCGGTCCTCGAGATCCTCGAGAGTCGCGGCGTCGCTGATCTTGAAGGGGCCCACCTGGAGCCGGCGCAGGCTCGCCAGATGGGCGCCGCAGCCCAGCGCGCGCCCCAGGTCATGGGCCAGCGAGCGGGCGTACGTACCCGAGGAGCAACCGAGCCGGAAGCCCTGGCGGCCGTCTTCGAGAGCTCCCTGGGGTGAGAACTCGAAGACCTGGATCTCCTTGCTCTCCTCGGGGACCTCCTCGCCCCGCCGGGCGAGCTCGTAGAACTTCTGGCCGCGAATCTTCTTCGCGGAGTAGCGCGGCGCGACCTGCTCGATGGTGCCTTCGAAGCCCGCCATGGCCTTGGCCACGGCGTCTTGGGTGATGTCGGCGAAGGGGGCTTCGGCGACCACCTCGCCGGCGGCGTCGTAGGTATCGGTCTCGGCGCCCAGCTGGATCACGCCCTCATAGACCTTGGGGGCGCGGATCAGGAAGCGGGTCAGACGAGTCGCCCGGCCGAGGGTGAGGACCAGGAGACCGGTGGCCCCGGGGTCGAGGGTGCCACAATGGCCGATCTTCTTTTGGCGCAGGAGCCGCCGGGCCTGCTGCACGATGTCGTGGGAGGTGCAGCCGGCGTGCTTGTCGACCAGCAGGAGTCCGTCTTTCATCATCTCTGAGATCAGGGTCCGGGCTCGGCGAGCCGAGCGAGTCTTGGGTTCGGGGAAAAGGGCTCAGGCCTCGGCGGGGGGCGCGGCGTGATCGACGGCGGTGGCGAGCTCCTCGACGACACGCTGGCGAACAGAGGCGAAGTCCCCCTCGAGCTCGCAGCCGGCGGCGTTCTTGTGGCCACCACCGCCGTGAGCGGCGGCGACCTTTTCGACGTCGACGTCGCCGCGGCTGCGCAAGGAGACCTTGAGATGGCTGTCGTCCTTGCGCCGGATGACGGCGACGGCCTCGACGCCGGCGATCGATCGTGGGGTGTCGATGAGGCCCTCGGCGTCGCCGCCGGTGGCGCCGGCACGCTCGAACATCTCGGGGGTGAGGAGCGCGGTCGCGATCTTGCCGCCGTGGTGGAGCTCGAGGCTCTGGAGCATCTCGCCGAGGAGCCGCACCATCGGCTCGGGGCGGCTTTCGTACACCCAGTGCGCGACCCGTGCCGGCTGCGCTCCCTGGCGCACCAGGTCGGCGGCGGCGTCGAAGGCGGCGGCGGTGGCGTTCGAGAACCGGAAGCCGCCGGTGTCGGTGACCAGGGTCAGGTAGAGCAGGGTGGCGGTGTCGGCGTCGAGCTCGACGGTCATCGAATGCGCCAGCCGGTGGACCATCTCGCCCGCCGAAGGCGCCGCCGGGTCGACCCAGGACACCTTGCCGTAAAGCTGGTTGCCCAGGTGATGGTCGATGTTGACCAGCGGTACGCCCTTGAGCTGGGCCTCGTGGCCGGTGCGCTCGAGGCTAGGACATTCGAGGACGATGACCGCGCTGAAGGCGTCCGGGAAACCCGCCGGCGGCTCGTCACCGACGACGATGCGCTCGCTGCCGGGTAGCTGTCGATAGACGTCCGGGGTGGCGTCCCGGTTCCAGATGACCGCGCTCTTGCCCAGGCGCCGGAGGACACGGGCCAGGCCGAGCTCGGAGCCGATGGAGTCGCCGTCGGGATTCCGGTGGCTCGTCAGGAGGAATCGGTTGCCCTTGCGGATCAGCTTGAGGAGTGCGTCAGGTGGGTTCGTCGCCGGCATGGAGATTCTCCAGGAGTTCCGAGATTCGCAGACTGTGCTCGGCACCTCGATCGAGCCGGAACACGAGCTCCGGGGCCGTGCGCAGGCGCAAGCGGCGCGACAGCTGGGTCCGGAGGAAACCGCTGGCGTGGGCCAGGGCTTCGACGGCATGGGTGCGTTGCTCCTCGTCGCCGAGGGCGGAGATGCCGATCACCGCACGGGTGAGGTCGGCGTTCACGTCGACGGTCGAGATCGAAACCATCCGCACTCGCGGGTCCTTGACCCGGTGCAGGATGAGGTCCGAGAGCTCGGCGCGGAGAAGCCCGGCGACACGGTCGGATCGGCGGCTCATCGTGCCTCCTCGAGGACGCGCGGGTCCCAGGCGGTGACGAAGGCTTCGGGCTCGCCGTCGAAGACCCGACGCAGGTCCTCGAGGTGGTTCTCGACCTCGCCATAGCCGTTGCCGATCAGGGCCATCGAGATCTCCGCTCGTTGGTGCAGGTCGTGGTACGCGGTTTCCGTCACCGACACTCGGTGGCGGTGGTAGATGCGCTCCACGAGGCTCTTGACCACCTTGCGTTTCTCCTTGAGGCTGCGCACCCCCGGCAGGTGGAGCTCGCAGACCGCGACGCCGACGAACATGAGGGGCTTCCGGGGGGAAGGGGAGGGGCCGACGACTCAGAGAGTCGCGGCCACCTCTTCCCGGGCGTAGGCTTCGATGATGTCGCCGGGTTTGACGTCCTGGTAGCGTTCGAGGCGGATACCGCAATCGAAGCCGCTCCGGACCTCGGCGGCGTCATCCTTGAAGCGCCGCAGAGAGGCGATCTTGCCCTCGTGGACGACGACGCTGTCGCGCACCAGGCGGACGGGGGAGTTGCGCTGGATGACGCCCTCGAGGACGTGGCAACCGGCGATGGTCCCGGACTTGGGGACCTTGAACGTCTCGCGCACCTCGGCGCGGCCCTTCTGGACCTCGCGGAAGGTGGGCTCGAGCAGACCCGCCATGCCCTTGCGGAGCTCGTCGATGAGCTCGTAGATGACGGTGTGGAGGCGGATGTCGACCTCTTCCTTCTCGGCCAGCTCGGCGGCGTTGCGCTCGGGGCGCACGTTGAAGCCGACGACGATGGCGTCGGAAGCGAGGGCCAGCTGAACGTCGTTGGTCGAGATGCCGCCGACACCGGCGAGGATGACCCGCGCCTTGACCTGCTCGGTGGCCAGCTTCTCGATGGCGTCGCGGAGCACCTCGACGGAGCCCTGGACGTCGGCCTTGAGCACCACCGGCAGCTCCTTGACCTCACCGGCGGAGATCTTGGTGAACAGCTGGTCGAGGGAGAGACGACCCTGGGCCGGGCTGAGCGAGCGCTGGCGCTGCTCGTTGCGACGGAACTCGGCGATGCCGCGGGCTTTGGACTCGTCCTCGAGGACCTGGAGGACGTCGCCGGCCATCGGTACGTCGTTGAAACCGGTGACCTCGACGGGGGTCGACGGGCCGGCCTTCTTGAGGCGGTGGCCGGTGTCGTCGCTCATGGCGCGGATACGACCCCAGACCTTGCCGGTGACGAAGCTGTCGCCGATCTCGAGGGTGCCGTTCTGGACCAGCACCGTGCCGATGATGCCACGCCCGATTTCCTTGCGCGCCTCGAGCACGACGCCCTGCGCCGGGATGTCCGGGCTGGCCTTGAGGTCGAGGATGTCGGCCTGGAGCAGGACCATCTCGAGGAGCTCCTGGATGCCCTGCTTCTTGAGCGCCGAGATGGGCACCGCGACGGTGTCACCGCCCCAGTCCTCGACCAGCAGCTGGTGATCGGCAAGCTCCTTCTTGACCCGGTCCGGGTTGGCGTTGGCCTTGTCGATCTTGTTGATGGCCACGATGATCGGCACGCCGGCGGCGCGCGCGTGGTCGATGGCCTCGATGGTCTGGGGCATGACCCCGTCGTCGGCGGCGACCACCAGGATCACGATGTC
>JAGQSE010000212.1:9618-24053 GCA_020439725.1 Acidobacteriota bacterium | reverse complement strand
GGGTGGAGCGCTCGCCTGTCGGCGACCACGATCCTGGGCACCGCCGGTGGCAGCTTCGATCCGGAGCTCGGCTGGGGCGTCGGTATCGAGTACCGATTCTCGCGCCGGCTCGGCGTCGAGCTGGGAATCTCGCAGGCGGACGTGGTCAACAGCGTCGAGGCCGGGTTCATCATCGCCGCGCCTTTCACCATCGAGTCCCGGCTGAGCGCCATGCCCCTCCTGGCCCAGCTCGACATCCATCTGACGCCGGACAGTCCGGTGGACCTCTATCTGGGACCCGTGGTCGGCTACATCCGCTACGGCGACCTCGAGACCCGCATCCGCGGCTTCGAGGGGGAGACGATCCCGGTGGTCGTCACGCCGGTCGACGACGGCTTCGCCTGGGGCGTCCACGCCGGGCTCGACGTGCCGCTGGGCCGCTCGAGGAGCTTCTTCGAAGCGGGGATCAGCTATCTCGACGCCAAGGCCGAAAGCTCCCTCGGTCTCGCCGCGGACAACGACCTGGTCTTCGACATCGACCCGCTGGTGATCCGGGCGGGGATCGGCATGCGCTTCTGACGGGAGGGAGACCGGAGAACCGGAGGAGGGTGGCCTTAGAAGGTGTAGATGGTCGAGAGCGAGAGGGTGTCGCCGGATTCCGAGATGTCCGCGGCGAGGTCCACCTGGACGACTCCGCCGGCGATACCCACACCACCGCTCCAATGCGTGACGTTGCGCCCGGCGAGGTCGTCGCCGTTCTGCTCCACCCACACGCCGGCGCGGAAGGCGAGGATCGGTGCCGAGCGCAACAGGGCCAGCTCGGCACCGAGGTGATACTCCCAGGCGTCGCGGTACTCGCGGCTGGCGAGGTCCGAGTCCTCGGTTTCGACCACCCGGATCAGCCCTTCGTAGCCGACGTGGTTGACCTCGGTGGCGACGGTGAAGCGGCCATCGGCGGAGCGGTAGGCGAGACCCGCACCGGCGACGTCGGGGATGGCGAAAACGGCGGGGTTGAAGAGACGGAGCTCCACCACTACATCGGGCGGGGTCACGATCTCGTTGAAGGGAACCGACGGCCCGTACTCCGTGTCGAGACGACCGCTGACGGAAGCACCCCGGCGGTAGAAGAGGCCGAGGGCGAAGCGGGCGCTGACGTTCCACAGGAGCCCTGCGCTCCAGGTGACGTCCGAGTCGTCGGCCCGGAGCTTCGACTCCGAGATCCGCCTCTCCGGCAGGTAATGGATCGTCCCGAACAGACTGTCCTCCGACGGATCGTCGGTGAGGTAGAACGCCGAGCGTGCGTCGAGCCGGACATCGGTATAGACCACGCTGAGCCCGAGGCTCAGGCGCTCGCTCAGCTTGACGCCGGTGGCCAGACCGGCGCTGACCGCGTCGAGCTCGATGGTTTCGCGGCTCCCGGGAAACCGATCGACGCCGCTGCTTTCCTGGCCGAAGTCGACGAAGGGACGAGACAGGAAGAACCCCTGCGAGTCGGCGACCTGCTCGAGGTCGGCGAGGCGATGACCATAGAGCGCGAAGGACCAGCGGCCCTTGGGGATGACCACCGCCGCAAAGGAGGGACCGAACGTGCGGCTCGAGTCCTGGCCGAAGACCGGACCGTTGGTGGTGTCGAGCCCGATACCGGTGGTTTCGCCCTCGAAGCGACCACCCGCGAGAAAGGAGGGCGTCCGGTGCCAGTAGCGGAGCTCGGCGGAGACCTCGGGCTCGGTGAGCTGGACCAGGCCGGCCGGGTTCGCGAAGGCAGCGGTGGCGTCGTCGGCGAGGGCGGCGAAGGCACCGCCGAAGCCTTGGCTGCGGGCGCCGGGGTTCGAGAAGCTGAAGTCGAAACGCGGTACCGTCACCGGCTGCGCCGAGGCGACGACGGGCACGAGCCAGCCCGCGAGCACGAAGCCGGCGACGAGGAGGCGTGGCGCGTGGCGGTGGACTGGTTCGGATGGCATCCCGAAATCGAGCTCTTGGTCTTCGGCGGGTGAGCCGCGCGAGCCTAGCACGGGACGGAAAGGTCCGCGGGTAGACTCGAGACCATGGAGCCGAGCCACGAAACGAGCGCCACGGGGGACCTGGTCGTCGGCGGTTGGACGGTGCAGCCGACGCTCAACCGCCTGTGCCGCGGAGACCGGCAGGTCCGCGTCGAGCCGAAGCTGATGGACGTCTTCCTCCACCTGGCCAGGCGTGCCGGGCAGGTGGTGTCGAAGGATGAGATCGCCGCCACCGTCTGGCCCGGGGTATTCCTCTCGGACTCGGTGATCAGCCGGGCCATCGCCGGCTTGCGCAGGGCGCTGGGTGACGACGCCCGCTCGCCCCGCTACATCGAGACCATCGCCAAGCGCGGTTATCGGCTGCTCGTTCCCGTCGAGACGCCGGCCCCGGTCGGGGACCCCGGCCCTACCGGCCTCCCCGCTCGCGCCGCCACCTCTGCGCCGGGCAGAGTGGCGCCGGGCTACGTCGTCGGTCAGTGGGTCCGTGGTGCTCGCTTCTACGGCCGGGGCGCGGAGATCGCCGAGATCCTCGAGGGGCCGCGCAACGGTGTCTGGCTCCTCGGCGGCCGGGCCATCGGCAAGACCTCGTTGCTCAAGCACCTCGAGCACCTCACCGCCACCGAGCCCGACGGGCACTATGTTCCTCTGTTCTGGGACCTCCAAGGGTGCGTCGAGCCCGAAGATCTTCACCAAGACTTCCAGGCCGCCCTCGAGGACGCTGCCGACCGGCTCGAATCCTTGGGCGTGGCGATCGACGAGGTGAGGGCCGATGACTTCCTGGTTTCCCTCGGTCGTCTGCGCCGCGCCCTTCGCGCCCGCGGGCGCACCCTCCTCCTGCTGTGGGACGAGGTCGAGGAGCTGATCCATCTCCACGCGAGCTGGCCGCCGCTGCTGCGCAAGCTCCGGCGCGCGCTCCAGAGTCAGGAAGGGGTGCGGGCGGTGATCGCTTCAGGGCCGCGGCTCTGGCAGCTCGCCGACCAGCGCGACGACACCTCGCCGTTCCTCCACGGTTTCGCCCCGCCCCTCTACCTGGGGCCGCTCAGCGAGGACGACTCCTTCGACCTGGTGCGCCAAACCCAGGCCGGGGCCGGGGAGCGCATCGATGATCAGCGGCGCGCCCGGGAGATCGTGCGCCGCACTGGGGGCCACCCGAACCTGCTTCAGATGCTCGCCGCCCGCACCCTCGAGCTGGGAGACCTCGAGCGGGCCACCGAGGCGGTGGCGGCCGATCCTACGGTGCGCTTTCTCCTCGCCGTCGATCTCGACCTGCTGACCGAGGCGGAGCGCCGGATCCTCCGGGCCCTCGCCCGCAGCGAGGATGTGGAGCCCGTCGATCTCTCCGATCTCGACCTCGCCCTGCCGGCCCTCGAGCTCGGTCCGCGCCTGGCCCATCTCGAAGGTCTCGGCCTCGTTCGCCGTGATGGTTCCCGGGTCGGTCTCGCCCAGCCGCTCTTCCACCGGTACCTCCGCGAGCAGCGGTAGAGCACACTCCGAAGATCGTCACCCGCCGTCACGCCGATGACGCGGCGGCGCGACACGGCGTTCGTAGGCTCCGGCTGTCCGAGGATCGGTCCCGGAGAGCGCCATGCCCAGAGCCCACGCCGACGCCCCGCTTCCCGCCTGGCAACGCCTCGACCTTCGTCTTTGCGAGCTCTTCCACGATGGGTGTCGCCGCGAGCTGCGGGCCCTCTTCCGCTGGATCGGCCGCCTCGGCCGCGGTCCCGCCTGGTATGGGCTGGCGCTGATGCTCCTCGCCTTCCACGGCGAGACGGCGGCGGTGCCGGTGCTTCGCATGCTGGTCATGGGCGGTCTGGGCAGCGCGCTCTACAAATGGCTCAAGACCCGCCTCGCCCGCCCTCGGCCCTTCCGCCGTAGCGAGGCGCTGGCCACCGAGCCGCCGCCGCCCGAGGAGTTCAGCTTTCCATCGGGCCACACGCTGCACGCGGTGCTCCACACGGTGCTCGCCGGCGCCTGCTTCCCCTGGACACTATGGCTGCTGGTGCCCTTTACCCTGCTGACCGCTGCGTCCCGAGTCGCCCTGGGTCTTCACTACCCCACCGACGTCGTCGCCGGCGCGGTCCTCGGTGGCGCCCTCGCCTCGCTCGCCCTCTGGCTGATCTAACGACTTCTACGGCGACGCCGTCAGCGCTCTTCGGCGACGTCGAGGTGGAGGGTCTCGGTGCCCTCGTCGACCTCGAGACCGGTGATCCGCAGGCGCTCGCCGTCGAGCTCGAGGACCGGGTCGAAGGCGTAGCCGCGGGTCGCGTCCTCGGCCTTCTCCGCCAGCCGGTCGAGCCGGCGGTCGCCGGCGGCGCGGAGCAGCCGCGGCAGCGCGTTGACGCCGGGAAGCGGAAGCTGTCCCAGCCGTACGCCCATGAGGCGCGCGACTCCGCCTCGCTCGTCGACCCGGGCCTCGAAGGGGAGGCCCAGGAGCATGTCGCCGCCGGGAGTCGACAGCTGCGCGAAGAGCACCAGGTGATCGTCCTCGATGGCGAGCACAGGGTCGCTTAGGGGCAGCGGCTTGCCACTCCGTCGCGCCTCGGCGAGCCAGCGGGCGGAGCGCTCCTCGAGCAGGGCGTTGACCTCGTCGAGGGTCAGGGTGACGCCGTCCTGAGCCAGCGGCGGCGGTGGCGGGTTGCGCGGGCTTGACGGCGGTGTCGGGCGGGTGACCTCGGGCGGTGGGGTCTCTGCCCGCGGTAAGGCCGGAGCGGGAGTCTCAGGAGCCGGTCTCGCCACCGCCGGTCGCCGGTGGGCCAGCCGTCGCAGACGCTCCTCGGCGCCATCCGCGAGGGCCGCGCGTTCGCTCTCGCTCTTGGCGGCCAGCCGCTCGCGCTGCTCCTGCCAGGCGGCGGGCTCACTCTTCGATCGCGACCAAAGGAAGAGCCCGACGCCGAGCAGCAGGATCACGACGACGGTGGAGAAGCCGAACCGAAAGATCTTGAATGCCATGGCGAGAGTATCGGCCACCGGGGCGGCGACGTCCACCGCTGCCGGCCCCTGCGGTCCCGACGAGAGAGTCGGTCAATCCTCGAGCAGGCCCTGCTCGCGCATCCACTCGTCGTTGTAGATAGTGCTCAGGTAGCGCCCGCCGGAGTCGGCGAAGAGGGTGACGATGCGCGGCGTCCGACCCAGTTCGTGGCGCAGCCGGCTTGCCACCTGGTGCACGCCCCACAGCGCGGCACCGCTCGAGCCGCCGACGAAGATCGCCTCGCGGCGCGCCAGCCGGCGAGCGTAGGCGAAGGCCTCGCGGTCGCTGATCTGGACCATGTCGTCGAGAAGCTCGAACTCGGGACAGCCGATGATCTCCTCGTCCCCCATGCCTTCGACGCGGTAGGGTGCCGGCTTCACCATCCGGTCGTGCTTGAAGAAGTCGGTGTAGACGGACCCTTCGATGTCGACGGCGATGACGCGCACGGCCGGATCCTGCTCCTTGAGATAGCGTGCCACGCCCGAAATCGTGCCGCCGGTGCCCATGCTGGCGACGAAGGCGTCGATCCGGCCGTCCATCTGCCGCCAGATCTCGGGGCCGGTGGTGCGGTAGTGGGCCTCGTTGTTGGCACGGTTGTTGTGCTGGTCGGGGTAGTAGGCACCGGGAGTTTGTGCGACCACCTGGAGCGCCTTGCGGTTGTAGCTCTCGGGGTGCTCCGGCGGCAACGTGCCGTCCACCAGGACCAGCTCGACCCCGAGCGCGCGCAGGCAGTCGAGCTTCTCCTTCGACGCCTGGCGCCTTACCACCATCTTGGCCTTGAGCCCGTACTCGGCAGCCATCATTGCCAGCCCCATGGCGGTCGAGCCCGAAGACGCTTCGACGACGGTGCCGCCGGGGCGCAGCTCACCGCGCTCGAGGGCCGTCTCGATCATGTAGCGGGCGATCCGGTCCTTGACGCTCCCCATGGGGTTCATGAACTCGAGCTTGGCGAAGACCTCGCAGTCCAAGCCCTCGACCGAGCCCCCGAGCCGCACCAACGGTGTCCAGCCAACGGCATCCGAGAGGCGGTCGAAGACGCGTAGATCGCTCATGGCCGGCGATTGTATGGCCCAGCTCACGACTGCAGCGTGGCGGAAAGGGGGAAATCTCGAGGCAGGAGGAGGCTTTGAAGATCGGCCCCCGAGCCCCTCTGTGCGCTCGGGACCTGGCCTGTGCGGCCGCGGCCCCGCCTACGCCTTCTCCACCAGCTCCATCGGCAAGAACACCACGCCGTCCTTCTCGACCGTCTCGCCCGTGGCAGTGAAGCCGAAGCGGCGGTAGAGCGGGACGGCGTAGAGCGACGCGTTGACGGTGAACCGGCCGGGGTTGCCGGCGGCGCGGGCGGCGTCTTTGGCGGTCTGCCAGAGACGCGAGGCGATGCCGCGTCGGTGATAGGGCTCGGCGACGTAGAGGTGGAAGAGATGGCTGTCGCCACGCACGCCGACCAGGCCGACGGGGCGACCGTCGACCTCGGCGACCTGAAAGCGGAAGGTGGGATCGCGAAGCAGGTCGTCGAGAGCCTTTGCCGACACCTGCTCAAAGAAGGCCGTCGCCTTCTCCGGGTGCTCGGGATCGACGGTGTAGAAGCGTGCCAGCGAGACGATGATCGCGCTCAGGGAGGCCGCGTCCTCGGGAATCCCGGGGCGGATCTTCGGTGGTGCGGTGGACGTCTTCGACGTGCTCATGCCGGGTTCCTCCAGGTCAGCTCTTGGCACTCCACCGCCGTGGCCGGGCGTGCGACAGGAAGTGCCGCAAGAGGGGCGGCTCGGCACCGACGTGGAAGGCGGCGATGCTCTGCTCGATGCTCCGGTCCTGCTCGGTCAACCGGTTGTGGTGGCGCAAGTGGTCGACCCAGGACTCGTCGACGAAGCTCTCGATGTAGCGCCCGGGCTGAGCGACGTCCTCCCACAGGCCCCAGCGGATCGAACCGGCGCGGCGGCGACTCCGCTTGAGCTTCTGCATCGCCAGCTCGAACTCGCGGACGCGGGTCGGGTCGATCTGGTATTCGACGGTCACGAGCACCGGCCCCCCGTCGGGCTCTTGGTCGGTGGCCAGCAGCGGCGCCGGCCAGTGGCGCGAGGGGGCGAGGCGGCTCGCATCGACCTTGCCCAGGCGAAAGCGTAGCGCGGCGAGTAGACCGAAGAGCAGCACGCCTGCGGCGCCGATCAACGCCCAGCGGCTACCCAGCCAGTCCGCAAGACCGCCCCACAGGCTCGACCCGATCGCCATCCCGCCGAAGAAGACGACCATGTAGGCCGACAGCGCGCGGGCGCGCACCCAGCCCGGGAGCGAGCTCTGGGCGGCGACGTTGTAGCCCGAGAGAACAGTCAGCCAGGCACCGCCAGCGAGGATCGCCACCGCCGCCACGGCCCACACCGCCGGTGCCAGCGCCATGCCCACCAGCGCGGCCGAGAAGATGCCCGAGGCGAAGAGCGCCAGGGCATCGGCGGAGACCTTCTCGCGGATCGGCGGCAAGAACCACGCCGCCGAGACCGCACCGGCGCCAAAACAACCGACCACCACGCCATAGCCTCCGGGGCCGGCCCCGAGCTGAAAGCGGACGACCGTCGGCAGGAGCGCCCACCAGGCGCTGGCGGCCAGGACGAAGAGCCCGCCGCGCACCATCACCGCCTGGAAGCGCGGCGAGTTGCGTACGTAGCGGGCTCCGCCCCGGAACGCACCGAAGAATCGCTCGCCGGGAAGCAGGCTGTCGTCGTCACGATCGCGCCGCCAGCGGGCGAGGACCAGCAGGACACCGGCGAAGGACACCGCGTTGAGCGCGAAGTTGGCCGCCGGACCGACGGTGGCGAGGAGCAGACCACCGAGAGCCGGGCCGAGGGCGCGGGCCGAGTTGAACCCCATGCTGTTGAGCGCCACCGCCTTGTGCAGCTCGCTGCGGTCGACTAGCTCGGGGACGATGGCCTGCCAGGCCGGCGCCGAAAAGGCGAGGCCGCAGCCCAGGGCGGCGGTGAACACCAGCAGGCGCTGCGGGGTCACCGCATCGAGGGCCGTGATCAGGGCCAGCCCACCGGCCGCGAGGGTCATCCACCCTTGCGCCAGGAGCAACACCCGCCGCCGGTCGAAGAGGTCCGAGAGGACCCCGGCGGGCAGCGCGAAGACGAACATCGGCAACGTCGCTGACGCCTGGACCAGCGCGATCAGCGCCGCCGACGTCGTCAGCGAGGTCATCAGCCACGCCGCCCCGACCTCGTGCACCCACGTCCCGACGTTCGACGCCAGCGCGGCCAACCACATGGCGCGGAACACTTTTACCCGGAGCGGAGTCCACGGCGAGGTCGAGCTGGGAGATGGGGACGCATCGGCCATGAGGCGGATGCTATCGGCTTCCAGCGTGCAACCGAACCCCATCTCCGAGGAGCCCGGAGCCACGAGGAAGGGCGACCCCTACCTCCGCCCTCTGCCGCGGTAGGCTAGCGTCCATGCCGAAGTCTCTGGAGCAATCCCTCAATGCAGAATCGGCCCTGATCTTCCGCATCACTCATCGGCAAAACGTGCCCTGGATGCTCGAGAACGGTCTCTATTCTGGCGCCTCGAATGTTCGCGACCCTGACTTCGTCTCCATCGGCAACCCGGAGCTGATCACCAAGAGGCGGTCACGAGCGGTTCCGCTTCCCCCGGGTGGAAGCCTCGACGACTACATCCCGTTTTACTTCACGCCATTCTCGCCCATGCTCTACAACATCGTCACGGGCTGGCGTGGCGTGACGCTTCAAGCAAGAGAGGACCTCGTGATCCTGGCGGCGTCTCTCCGCAAGCTGGCGGAGCAGGGGCATCCTTTCGTCTTCACCGACCGCCATGCGTACCTGAGGGCGGCGCGCTTCTTCAATCGTCTAGAGGACCTCGCGGAGATCAGCTTCAACCTCTTGAGGACGAAGAAGTTTGTCCGGGATCCGAACGACCCCGAGAGCATCGAGCGGTATCAGGCTGAAGCTCTGATCTTCGAACGGCTCCCCACCGAATCTCTTGAAGCCATCGGCTGTTACACTTCTGAGGTTCAGGAAGACCTCGGCCGACGAGCCGCAGAGCTGGATACCGGTTTGAAAATCGTCCACCGTCCTGGCTGGTTCCTGTGATGCTCCGCTACACCCAAGGTAACCTCCTAGAAGCCGACGTCGAGGCGTTGGTCAACACTGTCAACACCGTTGGCGTGATGGGCAAAGGCATCGCCTTGATGTTCAAGGAGGCCTTCCCGGACAACTTCCGGCAGTACGCTGCGGCGTGCAAGGGCCACGAGGTCGAGGTCGGCCGGATGTTCGTGACGAGAGGCCCCGGTTTGGCTGGGCCCCGGTGGATCATCAACTTCCCGACCAAGAAGCACTGGCGGAGCCCAACCCGGCTCGAATGGATCGCATCGGGTCTTCAGGACCTTCGTCGACTCGTCATCGAGGAGCGGATCCGCTCGATCGCCCTTCCCCCGCTTGGATGCGGTAACGGCGGCTTGAGGTGGTTGGAAGTGCGTCCCCTGATCGAGCAGGCCTTCGAAGGCCTGACCGATGTCGAGGTGCAGGTCTTCGAGCCCACGAAGAGGTATCAGAACGTCGCCAAGCACCGGGGTGTAGAGCAGCTGACACCGGCACGCGCTCTGATTGCCGAGCTGGTGCGCCGCTACTGGATCCTCGGCATTGAGTGCTCGCTTCTCGAGATCCAGAAGCTGGCCTGGTTCCTCGAGCGCTCCATCCGGGACGCGGGGCTCTACGACCCCCTCGATCTCCACTTCATCGCACATCGTTACGGTCCCTACTCGGACCGCCTGAGACACGCTCTCGATGGCCTGGATGGCAGCTATCTCCGATCCGACGTCCGGATCGCCGATGCCAAGCCGACGGACGTGATCTCTTTCCGGGATGACAAGCGGTCGCGAGTCGAGGCCTATCTGCGTTGTGAGGCGAGCGGCTACCTAGAGGCTCTCGAAGCGACGTCGAGACGGATCGACGGCTTCGAATCGCCCCTGGGCATGGAGCTCCTTGCGACCGTCGACTGGTTGCTCGTCCGCGAGGGCCGGGAGCCGACCGTAGAGGACATCCGGGCGGGCTTGGCGGCTTGGCCTGGTGGAAGAAGCTCGGCAGCCCGCAAGCAGCGGCTGTTCGATAGCCGCTTGATCGAGATCGCTCTAAAGCGCTTGTCCTGAGACCTACCAAAGCCTCCGTCAGCCACTCCCGGGCCACCACCTGCGCACTCTTTCTCGGTACAGCCGATAGCTCTCCCCGAAACGCGCCTCGAGCGTCGGCTCCTCGTAGAACCGCACGAAGAGGTGGAAGAAGACGAGGAAGACGAGAGCCACGCAGAGGACTCCCGGTGAAGAGAGGTAGAGCCCGGCTCCGAGAAGCACGGAGAACCCTCCGAGATACATCGGGTTGCGCACGTAGCGGTAGGGGCCCACGGCCACAAACTCCCGTGGCGGATCGAAGGGTGCCGGAGTCCCCCGGCCGACGGTGAAGAAGGCCACCACGCAGGCCACCGCCAAGACCGCCCCTCCGATCGCCACCACCACTCCGACGAGCTCGAGCCAAAGCGGGATCCTCAGCCCCAGGACCCCGTCGAACCTCGTCGCCCATCGCGCGAACCAGAACCACAGGACGACGAAGGCCGATCCATACACCGATGACCGGACGGCGGCGAAGAGGCGCTGCATGGCGGCTTCCCCCTTTGTCCCGACAGTGTACGCCCGGCGGCAGCTCGCGGGCCTCGAGGAGCCCGCACCCAGCGGTGGAGCTTCCGCTCCGGGTTCGCCGAACCGCAGGCCACCAGAACCTACCCGATCCCCCGAGCCGGGCCTCAGGTCCGGAAGGCTCAGCTCGCCGGATCGGTTCCGTTCTCTAAGCCGATGGCCGCGAGAACTCGCTCGACTGCCTCGATGACCTCCTCGTCGTCCGAAAAGCCGCCGGCGACACGATCGCTGATGGCATCGTCCTCCTCGACGAAGTAGGTGGCTGCCGCCTGGACCAGATGGCTCGCGTCGTCGGACGAGCCCCCTCCGGCTTGTGCCAGCAGAGCCAAGCATCGCTCTCCGCAACGGCGAGCGGTGTCGAGGTCGAGCTGCACTTCGAGAGAGCTTCGCTCTTCGAGACTTTCCAGGTATTTGATGACTTCTTGTTTGAGGTCGTCGATGGGCCGCAGCGGCTCCGAGACCAAGCTCTGGAAGGTGGGTTCCGAGCCGGCAGGCAAGAACTCGAGGACCGCCATCAGCGGATGAACGGGTTCTCGGCCCGCGTCGATGTCCTGACCTCGGTCGGTATCGAGAGTCTCGAAGCCTTCGCGAATCACGGTAGCGAGGAGCTTTCGGCGGGCGGACAAGAAGGCCGGGTAGGCCATCGTCGTCCAAGCTTCAGGTAGCGCATGCCAGTGGCACTGCCGAGCGAGCTCCTGTGGAGTCAGCCTCGCGGAGCTTTCGGGCAGGTACTCCACCGGAGGCCGGTCGCTGATTCGCAGGTTGTCGCCCCATTCGACCAAGGCGAAGTTGGCGATCTGGTTGGTCTCGCGGTTGCTCGAGATCCCCAGGCGTGCCAGGTAGGCCTTCGGAAAGAGGTGGTGGCGCTCGATGGGGGTTCTGCGAGCTCGGAGAACCGGATCGAGAAGCTCTCGGACCTTGAGCTTGGAAAACAGGACTTGCGCATCGAGCAGGTTGAGCGCGGCGTAGTAGGCGAAGAGTGCCGGGCTGCGCGCCGCGGAGGTGGCGAGCTCGGCCGGCAGCGTGACCGTCCAGTAGTCGTTGGTCAGATGAGAGCGGATCGTCCGCTCCACATACTCCCGGAAATCGTCGGCGGTCTTGACGCCTCTCAGGTCCGCCAGGTCCTGCTCCATTCGTGATTCCGGCGAGGTCGTGTAACGGCCGGTCAGCGACACGAAGAAGAACCAGCGAGCGATGAGAGTCCGAAGCGTGCGGGGCTCGACCTGGTAGTCGAGCTTCCCCAGGAGGAACAACGCGTAGGTGTAGAGGAGGGCGTTGTTCGAGCTCACGGTCTTGGCGCTGAGGTGTCCGGAGCGGAGGAGGCATTTCAAGAACTCATGCCAGTGGATCAGGTCCAGGACCGACGTCTGGGCCTGCGACAGTCTCTCGAACTGGCTCTGGCGCCGTTCTTCGGAGTACTCGCCGGTCTCGAGGTCCTTGCCGCGCAAGATCGAGTACACGTGCTGGAGCCGGGCTCGGCGGAAGCCGAGGGCGACACTGACCCGCAGCAGCTGGTCGGGGTCGGGGTCGATGAAGTGGTTGTAGGGAGAGGCTTCCCGCCGGCTTGGGATCTTGGCCCGCCGGCAGAAGTCCTCGAGCGCCTTGCGCTGCTCGTCCTGAAAGACGGACATCAACGTCAGGATGAAGTCTGCCTGGTTGAGCGGCGTGCCCTGGCTGTTGATCCGGACGAACACGTCGGCGACCTGCTCTTCGCTCAAAGAGCTCGACAGGGAAAGAGCGGTGAACGGAAAGTCGCGAAGTTGCGAGACACGAAGCATTCCCTGCTCGATCCGCTTGCGCTCCTCCGTGGAAAGCGCCCTCTCGGCGCCGATGCGCTCCAGATAGTCACGGACCAGGCCGAAGAGATCGGTACCGTCGCGCCAGAAGACAGAGATGTTGGGGATCCACTCCGGGTCCTTGCGAATCGCGGCGTCTGCGACCTCGAAGCTCTCCCGGGTTGGACGGAAGGCGATCTCGATCATCTCGGGATGGAAGTTCTCGCGCAGGACCTCCCTCTCCTTGAAGACCGCGTAGAGAGAGGTGAGGCGCTGCTGCCCGTCGATGACCAGGTCCGTGGGAGGGAGCTGCTTGTCCTGGTTGCCGATCGTCCGAACGCCCTCGGTCCCCCCGTTCTCCCAGAGCAGCAGATAGCCGACGGGATAGCCGCGATACATGGAGTCGAACAGGTCTCGGACCTTCTTGTTGGGCCAGACAAAGGGTCGTTGCAGATCGGGCAAGGCGAGACGACCGAGGTCGACACTCTCCATCAGCCCGGCCAGGTTGAACTGGACGTTCTTGAACAACGGCGACATGGAGGTACCTCCAAGGTCCAGGTCGATCAGTAGTAAACACGTCGCGCGCATCCAAAGTCGCGACGTTGCTGAGATCCGATGCTTCGGAGCTTACTGCAACCGAACCGCGGGGCGTTGCTCGCGACGTCTCGCTCCCGCGAACCCGCCTGTCCGCGCCTCCGGGAGTGTGAGACACTTCGACGGTGCGGGTCGCCGTTCTGGCGCCTGCGAGAGATTCCGCAACCGACACGCCTCAAGGAGTCGTCATGAAGAAGCCCGTTCGCGTGGCCGTCACCGGAGCGGCTGGACATATCGGATATGCCCTCACCTTTCGTATCGCCGCCGGCGACATGCTCGGACCGGATCAGCCGGTGATCCTCCAGCTGATCGAGATCCCGCCGGCCCTCGACGCGCTGGGGGGCGTGGTGATGGAGCTCAACGACTGCGCGTTCCCGCTGCTTTCCGGAACGGTCGCCACCGCCGACCTCGACGAGGGTTTCGAGGGTGCCGACTATTGCCTGCTGGTCGGGGCTCGGCCGCGCGGGCCGGGGATGGAGCGCAAGGACCTGCTCGGGGCCAATGGCAAGATCTTCGGACCGCAGGGCAAGGCCATCAACGACCGGGCGTCGCGCGACGTGCGGGTGCTGGTGGTGGGCAATCCGGCGAACACCAACGCCCTGATCGCCTCGGCCAACGCCCCGAACCTCGACCGCCGGCAGTTCAGTGCCATGACCCGTCTCGACCACAACCGTGCGCTGTCGCAGCTCGGTGAGAAGACCGGGCACCATACATCCGAGATCCGCCGCATGACGATTTGGGGCAACCACTCGTCCACCCAGTACCCGGACCTGAGCCACGCCCAGGCGGCGGGCCGGCCGGCGCCCGAGCTGGTCGATCAGGACTGGGTGCGCGAGACCTTCATCCCCACCGTGCAGCAGCGCGGGGCGGCGATCATCAAGGCGCGGGGCGCTTCGTCGGCGGCCTCGGCGGCGTCGGCCGCCATGGACCACGTGCGCACCTGGGTCCAGGGCACTCCGGAAGGCGATTGGGTGAGCATGGCGGTGCCGTCGGACGGTAGCTATGGCATCCCCGAGGGGGTGATGTACTCCTACCCCGTCACTTGCCAGGGTGGCCAGGTCTCGATCGTCCAGGGGTTGGCCATCGATTCCTTCAGCCGCGACCGCATGGATGCCACCCACCAGGAGCTGCTCGAGGAGCGCGCCGCGGTGGAAGAGCTCCTCGGCTGATCTCACCGAGACGGGGCGCCTCGCCCGCGCCGTCTCTCGGCCCGAACCTTTCCTCAGACTCCTGAAACCCGTCTCGCACCGGCGTCTCCCGCGAGGGAGGCGCCGCGGCGGTGCCGTGTCCCGGACTCGGGGTCAGACCGCCGGGTGGCGCAGGCGGCGTAACAGACGCAGGAGCAGATCGACGATGGTGAGGATGATGCGCTCAGGCTCGGGGAGGTCCGTGCGATCGCCGTAGAGCAGGTCGTCGACGGCGACGGGGGC
>JAGQSE010000212.1:1752-9565 GCA_020439725.1 Acidobacteriota bacterium | reverse complement strand
ATGATCACCGGCCAATGCTTGCTGCGCACGGGGAACTGCTCCCCGCTCACGAAGCGGAGAGCCGCCTCGAGATCGACGAAGGAACAGTCCAGGGCCCGGAGCAGGCGCCACAGCGAGCGGGCCGAGAGGTTCTTCCCATTGCTCTCGTAGTTCGACAGCCGGGAGCTGTTCATGCCGGCGGCTTCCGCCACTGCCTTCTGGGTCATCCCCTGCCGTTTGCGCAGCAGGACCAAGGCCGGACCGAGCTTCTCGAAGCGGACCATGGGCCCATTCATATCTCTAACGGGCCGTGACTGCAAGCATAAGCGCTTTATTATCAGTCGTTTAGATTGATGTCTGGTTTCTCTCCGAGGCAACTATTTGACCCAACGGGCAATGTTCCTTGGCCGTTGGCGCCAACGGAAGCTCCAGGGGTTCTATCCGAGGAGAAAAGCTTCCGGCGGTGCGCAACTTTCGACTCAGGCGGGAGATTTCGCCCGCGGAGGCCCCGAAGACCGCCGCGAGCCGGAAACCACATCGAGTTCGAAGCATCTTCGGCGAAGTTGAGCCGTCGCCGGACGGCTGCTGCGGGCCGTCGGGGATCCATCAGCCATGGAAGCCCGGGTTCGAGGACGGAGGGGGGCAGGGCCCGGAGGATGCCGGGGATCCCGTCTTCAGAGCGCGCCAGCTCCAGGGGCTCTTCAGGCCGTAATCCGGCTTCCAAACCGGCGTACGCGGCGGTCGGCAGCCAAGGATTGCCGCTTCCCGCATTCCAGATGCCGGTACAGACGACCTTCCTGGGGTGCTACAGAAATCGTCGTCTGCGACCATGTGCATAGGTCGCCGTACACCTCAAGAGGGAAAGCAGTGTCGTGATGGAGCTATCTGTCTCTGGCGCAAGCATCTGAAAACAAAGGGACTTGCGCTTGATTGGTAGAGCGGAAGGGCTGTACAGTCGCGAGCATGGTTCCCATTGAGCATCTGGGCAGAGCTCTAGCTATCCTGCGCGAGAAGACCGGAAAGACGCAGCAACAGATCGGCGACGCGGCCAATGTGACCGCGTCGATGATCTCGAAGTGGGAACGGAGCAAGGAAAAGCCGACGCTCGAGAGTTTGTGGAAGATGCTGACCGCCATGGGCTGCAGCTGGGTCGACCTAGAGGCGGCCCTGCGCTTCATCAGCGGCGAGGCGTTCCCCGTCAAGAGCCGATTCTGGAATATCACCATCGGCTCGACGGAGTACCCGCAGCATTCCATGTCTTTCGACTCGGAGGTGGCCGAGCTGGGTGTGGATCCCTCGGCGCTGCTTCCCGACGCCCGGTCGTTGCCACCGGAAAAGGAAGAAGCGTTCGTGGCGATGCTCCGTCTGCTGTTGCGGATGATGTGAGGTGACCCCCAGCCAAGGGGCTCGCTGGAAGTGAGCGCTGGTACGCCCCGGGGGCCGATCCCCGGGGCGGCAGCGCTATGGCCGCCGCCGTGGTGCGGCGGCGCGGTGGCCCGCGACCCCGCGAGCCGTCGGGCTCGACGGAGCGGCGCGGTGCCTCTTTCGAGGCCTATCCGCCGCCCTTGAGGAGACGGCTGAAGGGGTTGCCACCATCCTCCTTGCCGTCCTCGCCTTGCGGCACCATCTGGGTCTCGGTGTAGCCCTCGGGGAGATTGAAGGTGCCTTCGGGCACCGCGCGCTTCTCGAAGGTGGTCACCTCGGTGGTCGTCGTCGAGGTGCTGGTCCGGTTCTTCTTGCCGCTGGTGCTGGTGGTCTTCGCGACCACCTTGAGGGGCAGCCCGTCGACCTGGCTCATCTCGGACTTCATCAGCTTGTCGAGCTGCTCGTTGCCGGTGCTCGCGGGCACCTTGCGCAACCAGACGCGGAGCGCGGAGTCGTCCACGGCGGTGGTTGTCCACATGTCCTGGACGGTCTCCGTGTCGGCCTGGCGCTTGATCCCCAGGATGCGCATCCGCATCGAGTAGGTGGTGCGGAAGCGGGTGTGCCGCGTCGGCAGACCGAGTAGGGTACCGCCGTCCTCGTCGACCAGCTTCTCGACCTCCGGGTCGGAGATCTCGAAGCTGACGACGCCCTTCATCGCGTCCATGGCGCTGCCGACGCTCTTGACCAACGCGTCGAGGTCCCAGCGGGTGTAGGTCTTCTCCTCCGGATTGACCAGGAAGAGGTTCTCGCCGCCGTCCTGGGTCAAGAGGTAGCTGCCCTCGGGGGTGATGGGGTTGTTGCTCTCGCGGAAGAGAATCTTGGCTTTCGGGCCGTCGACCCAGGCTTCGACGTCCATGTCCTGGGGCTGACCGCCCTCGGCCTCGATATGGGTCTTGGCCGAGTAGTAGATGCCGGCGGAGGCTGGCGCCGCCGCCAGGAGGAGGCTCAAGGCCGTGAGGCCGGCGAGCAGGTGACGGAACATCGGGGTTCTCCTTTCTCGGGCTGGGCCCGACACGATTCGTGGAGCTGCTAGGGGTGGAGGCGAACCGCGATTGCGGTGGAATCGAACTCGGTCAGGCCGGCGGGCCCCACAGGCTGCTCTCGTCCTTGGGCGAAGCCGCGCGGCGTCGCCCGCGGGCGCGCACGGTCTCGACCTCTTCGAGGAGCGGGCGGAGCACCGATCTCTGGGCCGCGGCGAGCTCGTCGACGCCCGCCAGCGCGAGGTCGAGCAGGCGGTCGAGCTCGTCACGACGAAAGGTCGCTCCCTCGCCGGTACCCTGGACCTCGACGAGCTCGCCGGCGGCGGTGGCGACGACGTTCATGTCGACCTCGGCCTCCTGGTCCTCGGCGTAGTCGAGGTCGAGCAGCGCAGTGCCCTTGACCCGGCCGACGGAGATCGCCGCGACCTGATGCAGGATCGGCCAGCGAGGCAGATCGCCGGTGAGGAAGAGCTTGCCCAGGGCCTGAACGGTGGCGACGTAGGCGGCGGTGATCGAGGCGGTGCGCGTCCCGCCGTCGGCCTGGAGCACGTCGCAATCGATGGTGACGGTGATCTCGGGAAGGGCGTCGAGATCGACGGCGGCGCGCAGGCTGCGGCCGATGAGCCGTTGGATCTCCGAGCTGCGCCCGGACGGACGACCCTTGGTGACGTCGCGCGTCGAGCGCGTGTGGGTGGCACGGGGAAGCATCGAATACTCGGCGGTGAGCCAGCCACCGCGCTCGCGGCGGAAGGGCGGGACCCGGGGCTCGACGCTTGCCGAGACCAGCACCTTGGTGTCGCCGACCTCGATCAAGGCCGAGCCCTCGGCATACTTCATGGCGTCGAGCTCTAGATTCACGGGCCGCAGCGCATCGTGGGCGCGGCCGTGGGCGCGGTGGAAGCTTTGGGAGGCGCTCATGCGGGCGATCTTACCTCGCCGCCGGGATCAGACGTCGACCAGCTCGAGAGGACGGTGCTGCGGGCCGAGGATCAGGTCGGCGATGCGCGCGAAGGGCGCGCTGGCGTCGGTGACGCACAGGTGGTGGGCCGGATCGGCGGGCGGCCGGACCAGCAGACGGTCGGCGGCGAGACCGCTGGCGACCGCTTCGGCGGTGGTCTCCGCCGAGTCGACGAGCTCGACACCGGGGCCCATGACCCGCGCCAACACCGGCCGGAGGAGCGGGTAGTGGGTGCAGCCGAGGACCATGGTGTCGATGCCGGCGTCGGCGAGGGGCGCGGTGTAGCGGCGCGCGACGGTCTCCACCACCTCGTCGTCGAGCCACCCCTCCTCGACCAGCGGGACGAAGAGCGGGCAGGCGCAGCTCAACACCTCGGCGTCGGGCCGGCGGCGGCGGATAGCGGCACCGTAGGCGTCGGAACGCACCGTCGACTCGGTGGCGATGACCCCGATACGCCCCGAGCGTGATCGCGCCACGGCGGCCTCGGCACCGGGCTCGACGACCCCCCAGGTGGGGAGCCGGGGCCGGAGCCGGGGCAGCGCCAGCGCCGAGGCGGTGTTGCAGGCGACCACCACCGCCTTCACCCCTCGGCCTTCGAGGAAGCCGAGGTTGCGCTCGGTGTAGCGGGTGACGGTATCGGGAGACTTCGAGCCGTAAGGCAGCCGCGCGGTATCCCCGAGGTAGAGGATCGACTCCTCGGGTAGACGTCTTTGGAGCGCGGCGACGACGGTCAGTCCGCCGACGCCGGAGTCAAAGACTCCGATGGGCTTCACGGAGATTCCGCCAGCAGCTTGCGATTGGGCGTCAGGGGTCGAGCGGTGTCGACGTGGCCGCTGAAGCTCTCGGGCTGGCTACCGTTCCACAGCAGCGCGACCCGGTCGATCCCGGGGGTGTTGAGGGCCACCGAGTCGACCAGACTGTAGACCGCCAGCAACTCCTCGAGGGAGCCCAGGGCCGGCGGTCTCTCCTGATCCGGCTGCCGCAGGTCGAGGTAGATCACGCCGCCCTCGCCGAAGAAGACCCCTGCCAGCTCGATCGTGCCGGGCAGGGGCGCCGCGAGCATCTGGCTCTGGGGGCCCTCGAGGAGCGCCGCGACGATGGACCGCACCTTTTCCTCGCGGGTGGACTCGGGGATCGAGCGCTCCTCCGCGTGGAGCCGCCGATCCGACAGGCTCGGGTAGTAGAGCGTCACCGACACCATCGGGCCGGTGCTATCGACCTCGGTGCCGCCGGCATCGCGGGTCGATGTCGAGCCGTCCCGGCGGGACAGCCACAGCACCAGGCCGACGAGCAGCAGGCCGGCGACCACCGCACCGGCGATCAGCAGCGCCCGCCGCCGTTCGCTCACGGTGTGTCCCCGGTCCCGCTCCGGTCCTCGGGACGGCTCTCGACCAGGGTCTTGTAACGCGCGATGGCGCGCACCAGCGAGTCGACCAGCTGGTTCTGGTAGTCCAGGCTCTCGAGGTGCTTCTCCTCGGTGGGGTTCGAGAGGAAGCCGAGCTCGACCAGGACTGCCGGCATGGCGGCGCCCATGAGCACCCGGAAGGGCGCCTGCTTGACCCCTCGGTCGCGTAGCTCGAGGGCCGAATTGAGCTCCTCCTGGACCAGGGTCGCAAAGCGCAGGCTCTCGGACAGGTGGTGCGTCTGACTCAGGTCCCAGAGGATCAGCTGGAGGTCGTAGAGCGGGTCGCCGTCACCCTCCCCGCTCTGGTTCTCCGCCGCTGCGGCGTCGGCGGCGCGCTCGTCGCTCGCCTCGGTGCTCAGGATGTAGGTCTCGGCCCCCTGCGCGGACGAACCGTAGGACGAGTTGACATGGAGCGAGACGAAGAGGTCGGCCTTGTTCTGATTGGCCAGCGCGGTGCGATCGTCGAGCGACATCTGCAGGTCTTCGCTCCGCGTCAACACCACCTTGACCGGCAGCCGGCGCTCGAGGGCCCGGGCCAGCGAACGGGCGATGGCGAGGGTCAGGTCCTTCTCTTCGGTGCCCGACGCGCCGATGGCGCCGGTCTCGCTTCCGCCGTGGCCGGGATCGATGACGATGGTGCGAATGCCCTGACGCTGGCGCGGCGGGACGATCCGCTGGACCTCGGTGGCGGCTCTCCCGCTGGGAGTCGACGGATAGACGTCGAAGACCAGCCGGAAGGGACGGCGCAGGACGTAATGCTGGCTGGCGGTACCGGGAGCCAGGCGGAGCCGGATCTTCTGCTCGCCCACCTGGACCTGCCGCACCAGCGAGTCGCCCGGCGGATCGCCCCAGGGATTGACCAGGCGGTCTCCGAGGATCTCGATCTCGATGAGCCCGGGTTGCTCGTCGATCCGGTACCGGGGTGTGTCGGAGAACTCGAGGGCCAGGGTCGAGGTGCCTTGGAGCTGGACCAGCTCGGGGACGACCTCGAGTGTTCGGCTGATCGGCCGGCGGACCAGGAGGGTGGCCGTCGCCGGCTCCCACTGGAACTGCAGCCCGAGCTGGTCGCCGAAGGTCTGCTCGAGAAAGTCGAGAGGCACCATCGGGCCGGTCGCTCCGATCTGCGGCATCGCGGACAGCGGCAGGATGTCCTCTCCGCGAAGCAGCGCACCGCTGTTGGGCCCGAAGGTGTAGAGGGTCTCGAGGATCCGGAGCTCCCAGCTCTCGCCATAGGCGCCCTGCTCGAGGGTGCCGCCGAGGCGCCGCACCAGCGGCGTCAAGGCGAACAGCGTGCCGCCATCGGCCGGCTGGAGCGCCACGGGGATCGACTCGCTGCCGACGATGGCCCGACCGACGAGACCGCTGGTGGGAGGTGGCGGTGCCGGCTCTTGGGCCTCGGCGCCCAGGCTCGTCAGGAGAGCGCACGCGAGCCAGCAGAAAGCGACGAATCTGCGCACCGCGGGAGAATACCACCGGCCAGCTCCGCGCGGGCGGTGGCGCTCGGCCTCCGCGGGGATCGGATATCGTTGGCTCCGTCGCGGGCGCCGTCGAGACCCGCGGCGTATCCCCGGAGGCTTCCATGATTCCCAACCCACGCCGCGCGGTGGCCTTTCTCCTCCTTTGGCTAGGGACGATCGCCATGACAGTCACATCCTCGAGTTTTGCCCAGACGCCACCCCCCGGTGGGGCCCACCCGCCGTGGACCGTCGCCGACTTGATCGGAGCCCAGACCACCAATGGCTGGCAGGTGTCGCGCGACGGCCGCTGGGCGGTGTGGTTGGTGTCCGAGGTGCGCAAGGTCGGGGAGGACGAGAAGAAGATCTCGAACCTGTGGCTCGGCGACCTGGTGCGGGGAGAATCCTTCGCGTTGACCCGCGGCAACGACACCATTGCAGCGCCCGCGTTCTCGCCCGACGGCCGTCAGGTGGCCTTCCTGTCGGATCGCGAGCTACCCCAGACGGGGGGCGATTCGAAGGTGGCCAAGCGCCAGCTGTGGGTTCTGCCGCTTCGTGGTGGAGAAGCGTTTCCGGTGACCCGTTTCGAGCGCGATGTCCGGGACTTCGGCTGGCGGAGCGACGCGGAGCTGGTGGTCACCGCGCAGGAAGGCGCCGGCGCCTGGGAGCGGGAGCGCAAGGACCTGGGAGACACCTCGGTGGTGGTCGACGACTACGAGCACGAGCCCCCGGTCCGGCTCTTCCGCGTCGGTATCGACGGTACCAGCCAGCGGCTCGGGCACAACCGGGACTGGATCGACACGCTGAGCGTTTCGCCCGACGGCAAGAGGGCGGTGGTCCGGGCGCAGCAGAGCCTGAGCTACGACTTCGACCAGGCGACGCCGCCCAAGCTCTTCCTGGTCGATCTCGCCACCGGGGCCCCCGAGGAGGTACTCGGGGGTTCGGGGCTGGTGGCCGAGGATCCCCGCTGGCAGCCCGATGCGAAGGCCTTCTACTTCGTCAATCAGCGCACCCGCCATCCCAAGTACCGCGAGGCGACGGTCAATGACCTCTATCGCTACGATCTGGCCTCGGGCCGTGCGGAGCGGGTCGATCTCGGCTGGGACCGAGGGCTCGGCGCGAGCTATCTCCCCGTCGCCGACGGCTTCCTGGCGCTGCTTTCCGACGGCGTTCGGCCGCGCGCGGCGCGCTATACGCGGACCGGCGGCGGCTGGCGGCGCGCCGACCTTGAAGGCGCCCACGTCCGCCACGTCGACGGCTGGAGCGCGTCGGCGGACGGCACGCGGGTCGCCTATTTCACGTCGACCGCCAACACCCCGCCCCAGGGTTACACCGCGAGGCTCACCGGCGCCCGGCTGAGCGACGTCGTCAAGCTCACCGACCTCAACCCGGGCTTCGCTGCCAAGGACGCGGGGCGAGTCGACGTCATCACCTGGCCGGGCGCCGGCGGTGACGCCGTCGAAGGCCTGTTGCACTACCCGCTGGGCTGGCACGCCGGCCAGGCGCCGGCGCCGCTGGTGGTCGACATCCACGGCGGGCCCGCCGCCGCGGACCGCGATGCCTGGGACGAGCGCTGGTCGGGGCCTCTCCTGCTCTGGCGCCAGCGCGGGGC
>JAGQSE010000212.1:0-1706 GCA_020439725.1 Acidobacteriota bacterium | reverse complement strand
ATCGAGGGCAAGTACTACGAGCAGGAGCGGGTGGACCTCCTCACCGGCGTCGACCACTTGATCGACCAAGGCCTGGTCGATGCCGAGCGCCTGGGCTGCGCCGGCTGGAGCAACGGCGGCATCCTGACCGCCGACCTGATCACCGCCACCGACCGCTTCCGGGCCGCATCGGTAGGCGCCGCGGACATCGAGTGGTTGAGCGACTGGGCCAACGTCGATTTCGGCGCCGCCTTCGACAACTACTACTTCGGTGGTCCGCCCTGGGAGCGTGTCGAGCACTACCTCGAGAAGTCGCCCTTCTTCCGCCTTGACGCGGTCAAGACGCCGACCATCGTCTTCACCGGTACCGAGGACCGCAACGTGCCACCGCACCAGAGCTGGTCGCTGTTCCGAGCGCTCCAGTACCTCGGCAAGGCGCCGGTACGTCTCGTCCTCTTCCCCGGGGAACCCCATGGTCTTCAGAAGGTCGCGCACCAGCGGCGAAAGGTCGAGGAGGAGGTGGCCTGGTTCGACCGCTACCTCTTCGAGCGACCCGCCTCGATGCCGCCGGCGCTGCCGGACGGATCGCTTCTCGCGGGGCTCCTCGCGCGCCGTGCGGCGCCCGCCGACGGCGCGGCGCTGGGGCTTCGGCAGGACGGACACCTGGTGCCAGAGACGGTGCGTCCCGGTACCCTCGCCGGTGACATCGAGGTGGGCCGCTTCGAGGTGACCCGAGCCCAATGGGCGGCCTTCGACCCCGAGACCGCCGTTGCCGCCGGCGGGGAGAACCTGCCCATGACCGGAGTCTCCTTCGACCAGGCGAAGCGCTACGCGGCCTGGTTGGCGAAGGTCACCGGTCGGCCCTTCCGTCTACCGACCACCGCGGAGGCCAAGGCCCTCGCCGAGCTCGCCGACGGCGTCGACACCGCCGGCAACACCCTCGATCTATGGGCCGGATACAGCCCCAATCCGGAGGATGCGGCTGCATTGCACGAAGCTCTCGGCGATCTCGGGGAGCGCGCACCGTTGCTCTTGCCCGTGGGGAGCCGGGGCGGAGCCGGCGAGCCGCCGGTCTTCGACCTCGACGGCAACGCCGCCGAGTGGGCGGTGGCGGAAGATGGCACCGGCGTGGCCCAGGGCCCGAGCGCCGACCAGCCCACGGACACGTTCCGATCCGGCGCCACCGACAACCCGGCCTATGTCGGGCTGCGGATCGTCACGGGGCCCGCGGCTCCTGGTGCGTGACCTCGGCAGTCGCATCGCATACAATGATGAGGGACTGTGGTCCGAGGATCGGCCGGCTTTCATTCAGCCGTCAGGAATTCTCGGAAGATGGAACTTGTTGTCGCGTGTGAGGCAGTTCTTTTACAACTGGGGGCGCCTTGGATTCGACGGGTAGTCATGCAGTTCGTCGGGAGCGTGCCGAGTCTCCACTCGTCAAATGGAAACCTTGATAGTTGCCAACGACAACTACGCCCTTGCGGCTTAATTAAGTCCGCACGTGCCGGTGATGAGCCCTGATCTGCGGCGCTCATCGGGACGACGTCAAAGTAGATCGACACGGTCGGAGTCGCCTCGCGACGACCGCGTAACTTAGCGGGGCTGGTCTTCGCGATGGGATGCCTTCTTCCCGCACGCGATGACGAGATGAAGAAAGAAGGACACGCACGTAGCGCCCGCGGGCTGGGCTTCTCGGACGTGGGTTCGATTCCCACCGCCTCCACCAT
>JAGQSE010000211.1:2094-8665 GCA_020439725.1 Acidobacteriota bacterium | reverse complement strand
AGAAGTTCTCCAGCAGGCGCAGGCCCGGCGTGTCGGATTTCTCGGGGTGGAACTGGGAGCCGAAGACGTTGTCACGACGCACGGCGGCGGTGAAGCGTTCACCATGGACCGCGGTGGCGGCAATGTCGCCGGGCTCGGCACACTCCAAGAAGTAGGAGTGGACGAAATAGAAGTGGCTGCCCTGGGGGATTCCGTCGAACAGCGCCTCGTCGAGGATCTCGACCGGTGTCCAGGCGACGTGGGGCAGCTTGAGCCGTGGCACTCGAGCATCGCCGTTGGACTCGCCGGCGGTCTCCGGCAGCCGCAGCCGACGGGTGACCCCGGGGACCCAACCCAGGCCCGCGGTCTCACCGAACTCGAGACCCCGCGAGGCCAGCACCTGCATGCCGACGCAGATGCCGAAGAGGGGTTTGCCGGCGGCGACGGCGGCGCCCAGGGCGGGCAAGAGACCCGACTCGTCGAGCTTGCGGCGGCACTCGCCAAAGGCGCCGACCCCGGGCAGGACGATGCGCTCGGCGCGGGCGACGGCGGCCGGATCACCGCTCAGCACGACCCGTTGATCGCTTCGGGCGCATTGCTCCAGGGCGTTGGTCAGCGAGCGCAGGTTGCCCGAGCCATAGTCGGCGATGAGGACGTCTTGGGCCATGAGCGATCAGGTCTGGGCCGGCGGCCGCGGCGAGCCCGCAGGCCGTCGGATCGGGTCCCTGGAGAGGTCGGTTTCCGGCATGTGGAGGCGGCTCGCGGGGGGCGAGACACGGCGGGAGCTTATCGCACATCGTCCTTGGGCGTCGTCGCCGGGGCTGGGCGCCGGCGGTGTCTCAACCAGGTCAGCGCTTCGCGCACCGTCGGGTCGCCGGTGAGCCAGAGGAGGGCGGGGAATGCGAGCAGGGCGGCCCCGGCGAGAGCGATGCGGAGCCCCAGACCGTCGCCGGGAAGGAAGCGGTGGACCACGGCGATGCCTACCGCCAGCACGGTGGAGCGGCCCAGGCTCCACCAGTCGTGGGGCAGACGGACCGTGTAAGCCGCCGCCACCGCCGCCAGCACCGCGGCGGTCAAGGCTCCGGCCACCGTCGCCCAGGCGACGCCGGCGGCACCAAAGGGTCGCGCGGTGAGCGCCGCCGTGACGATCACCGCCACCGCTGACGCCGCGGAGACCATCGGCACCAGGAAAGTTCGCTTCGAGAAGAAGATCTCCATCCCCAGGAGGTTGTAGACCACCCGCGCGAGAAAGGCCAAGGTGAGGATCGGCACCAGCCAGGCGGCACCGTGGTAGGTCAAGGGGGTCATCAGCTCGACGGCGATGGGACCGGTAAGGGCCACGCCGAGCGCGGCTCCCAGGGCGGTGGTCCAGACGCTGCGACCGAGGACCCGGAGCCGTTCGAGGCTCTCCGGCGTCTCTTCGAGGCGGGTCGAGAAGTAGAAGGGCTCGTAGGCGCTGTTGAACGCTACCAACAGGATGTTGAGGGGCTGGGTGAAGCGCACCGCCACGGCGAGCAGACCGACCGCGGCGAGGGTGTTGGTGTGGGTCAGGATCGAGCGGGTCACCACCGGCTCGATGTTGCCCACCAGCTTGCTCGGCAGGATGCCGCTGGCGTACGCGAAGGACGGTGCCAGGAGCGCCCAGCGAAAGCTCCCCTTGATGTCGCGGCGCAGATACCACGTCGCTTGGAGCAGGAAGATCGAGGAGGCGAGGAGGCTCCCGATGAGATGCCCCATGGCGCCCCAGCGCAGCCCGGCGACGAAGAACACCGTCAGGCTGAGGGTGACCAGCGCCATGGTGGTGGTCAGCCGCGCCGAGTAGCCGCTCTGCTCGCGGGCGCGGATCAGCCGCCGCTGGAGCTCCGTCGGGCCCTCGACGGTGGCGGCGAGGACGACGAGCACAACGTAGGGGAAGTACGCGAGCCCCGGCAGGATGCGCTCGATGGTCCACGGTCCCACCGCGAGGACCAGCCCTGCGACCGTGAGCCCGGTGCCGAGGAGCGCCCAGGTGATGGTGCTGACGTAGTCGCGCAGCCCCTCGCCCTCGCCGAAGTCGTAGTAGAAGCGGGTCACCGCCCCCGGCAAACCGAAGCGCATGGCCACCGTCAGGAGCAGCCCGAGGGAGGCTGCCAGGTCGAGAATTCCGTAATCGGTGGGGGTCAGGTAGGCGGTGTAGAGGGGAATGAGGAGAAACGACAGGATCTTGGGGAGGACGGCGCCGAGCCCATAGTTGAACACCGCCTGGGGGAAGCGCCCCAGGCTCGAGGACGAGTCCGTCTTCGGCGCGCCGGCGCCGGTCTCGGGCTGGCTCATCGCGGCGTGCCGCGGCTCACCAGGAACTCGGCGAAGGAGAGGTCCAGGGCGTCGTTGATGTCGACCGAGCGCTCCCGCGGCATGACCAGGCCGCGGCTGTCCTCGCCGAGCACCGAGCCGGCGTCGATGACCGCGCGGCGGGTGGCGTAGACGGCGCAATTGCGCACGAAGACCTCGGGGAGCTCGTGGGCCGCCATACGTCCCGCCTCATCCTCGAGATAGGGTAGGAGGCGGTCGTCGGTCATCGTCTTGAGCTTCACCGGGTGCACCGCATGGTCGACCCGGACGACGGTGACCGCGCTGTCGGCGCCGCTCGCCGCCAGCAGCTCGATGGTGGCGTCGACATCCTCGGGCAGGGTCAGCGGCGAGCTCGGCTGGAGGATCACCGTCGCACCGAAGGGACCTTCGCCGCGCCGCTCGAGCACCTCGAGCGCGTGGTGGACGTAGGCGATGGCCGGGGCGGTGTCGTCGGCCAGCTCGGCGGGCCGCTCGAGAGCGAGGTCGGCACGGAAGCCAGCGGCGATGGCCAGGACCTCGGGGTCGTCGGAGGAGACGATCACCCGATCGAGACACCGGCTGGCGAGCGCGGTCTCGATCACCCAGGCGGCCAGCGGCTTGCCGGCGAGGGGACGGACGTTCTTGCGGGGCAGCCGCTTCGAGCCCGCCCGCGCCGGCACGATCCCCAAGACCTGGCCGAGGACGCCACTCACGATGGGGTCTCCGGGTCGCTCCGGCGCCACCCCGTGGTCAGAGCCTCGACCACTTTGCGCGCCATGAAGCACTCGGTCTTGACGAAGGACTCGGCGGTGTTGCCGCCGATGTGGGGCACTAGAAGGAGGTTGTCGTGTTCGCGGGCATAGGCCACCAGCGGATGGTCGATGCCGAGATCGGGCTCGCCCTCGACCACATCGAGGGCCGCCCCGGCGAGCCGGCCGCTCTCGAGGGCCGCCAGCAGGGCGGCGCCATCGACGATGCCTCCGCGGGAGGTGTTGATCAGGTAGGCGCCAGGTTTGGTCGCCGCGAAACGTCCCGCCGATAGGAGGTGGTGGGTCGCCGGGCCGTAGGCGACATGAAGACTCACCAGATCCGTCGTGGCCAGGAGGTCGTCGAGGCGGCCGACCCGCTGCGCCGCGTGGTGGGGGAAGTCGTCGCGGGGGTCGTAGCCCTGGACCTCCATGCCTAAGGCCCGCAGATAGCCGGCGACGATGGTGCCGAGCCGCCCCATGCCGACGATTCCCGCGGTCTTGCCATAGAGCTCGGCGCCGCGGAAGGGATCGCGATCCCAGCGGCCTTCGAGCACCGACGAAGTCGCGCCAGGGAGGTGCCGGAGAAGCGCCAGCGCCAGCCCCACCGTCAGCTCCGCCGTGGCGCGCACCTGGCGTAGGAAGGCGACCTCGCCGCGTAGGCACAGCACCTCGATGCCGCGCTCGGCACAGGCCTCGAGGTCGACATGGTCGAGCCCCGTGGTCGGTGTTACCAGCCAGCGGCATCGCGGCCGGGCGGGTAGCTCGTCGCCGCGAACCCGGTGGCCGAGCCGGATCCACACGACGTCGTAACGAGCGAACGCCTCACCGATCCTTCCCGCGGGCCACGCCTCGAGGTCCACCCGACCGGCGGCGGACAGGATCTCGACGGCCTCCGGGCTGAAGTCCTCGGGCTCGGCGATCAGGATCGAGGGGCCCTCCACCACCGACTCAGGGCTCTTCGAGATAGGAGAGGTGCTTCTGGACATAGGGCTCGAGGTCGAGGAGGCCGCGCGCCAGCCGCTCGGAGACGTGACCGTCGCCATAAAGCGTGCTCGGCGCGTAAGGGCCGTGGGCCAGCTGTGCCTCGATGGCGGCAGCGATCTCGTGGCGGTGCGGAGAGACCCGGGTGACGTGGACGTCGGCCTCGCGGCCCCGCTGACGATTGCCCACCAGCACCACCGGGGTGCCCAGGAAGCCCGCGTCGCGGACGAAGCTCGACGAGTTGCCCACCGCACAGGCCGCCCGCGCCAGCACCTTGAGGTAGTTCTCCGGCGTCAGGTTGGTGAGGGTGCGCATGAAGCTGGCATCGGCGAGATCGCGGAACTCGCGGATCGCCTTCGAGATGTGATCGGCGCCGGCGTCGATGTTGGGCCACAACAGCAGGGTCGGTCGTCGGACCTGATCGAGGGCCGCGAGGACCTCCTCCATCTGCCGCTTCTCGCCCCCGAATTCTGTGGTCGTCGGGTGAAAGAGCACCAGCAGGAAGGGTTCGTCGACGTCGAGCGTGGCGCCGCTGCCGCGACCGTTGACGATGGCCGGGTCGAGGCTGCGGTCGAGACGGCGGGCGAGATCGCTCGATGGGCAGCCGACCCCGAGGATGCTCCTGGGGTGCTCGCCCATGCGTAGCAGGTACTCGCGAGCACGCGCCGTCGACGGGTAGTGGAAGTGGGCCAGCTTGGTGATGGCATGGCGAGCGCTCTCGTCGATGGAGCCGCTGACCTCGCCGCCCTGGACGTGGACGATGCACAGGTTCATGTAGGCGGCGGCCAGGGTTGCCGACAAGGCCTCGTAGCGGTCGCCGATGACCAGGAGCAGGTCCGGTGCCAGGCGCTGGAGCTCGCTGGCGAACTCGATGACTCCAAAGCCCACCGACTTGGCCATGGTCACCGGTGTCGAGCCCTCGAGCTCGACATGGATCTGGCTGTCGACGCGGAAGCCGTCACGCTCGACCACGCGCACCGGCTGATCGAAGCGCTCGAGCACCATCGTTCCCGAGCAAATCACCTGGAGCTCGAGCCCGGGTTGGTCGCGGATGGCCTCCATCACCGGCTTCAGACGGCCGTAGTTGGCCCGATCGACCAGGATCACGCAGACCCTGCGGGGACGCCCCGAGGGGCTGCCGGTCGTGTCCGTCGGCTCAGCCAAGGTCCTGCTCCGAAAGCTGTTGGTCCGCCGCTACGGCGCGTTCGAGCCGCCGGCCGACGACCCGCTCGAGCTCGGCGGCGGGGATGCCGTCGCCGGGCTTCTTGAGCTCGAGGTCAGTGCGCTCGAGACGATGGCCGACGGGCAGGTCCCGCGCCGCCACCAGGCTCTTGCCAAAGATCCGGCGAAGCGGGGCCATCTCGTCGGCGACCCGGTCTTTGTCGATGGGGTGGCCGAGGGCACGGCCGATGAACCGTGTGCCTTCGACCAGCGAAGCGAGCTCCTCGACCGTCAGCGATGCGGGGACGTCGGGTCCGAAGGCGTGCCGCGACAGCGTGACGTGGACCTCGAGGAGATCGGCACCCAGCGCCGCAGCGGCGAGACCAGCATAGATTGCCCCCGAGTGATCGGAGAGGCCGACGGGGCAGCCATAGCGCCGCCGCAGCTCGTCGAGGACGTTGAGCCCCACCTGCTCGGGTGCGGTCGGATAGGCGGTGGTGCACTGGAAAAGGGCCAGCGGCGCACCGGTACGACGGACGACCTCGCCGGCGCGATCGAGGTCCGCCCACGAAGCCATGCCGCTCGACAGCAGCACCGGCCGACCACCGGACGCCATGCGTTCGAGCATCGGTAGGTTGGTCACCTCGCCCGATCCGACCTTCCAGGCGACGAGATCGAGCTTCTCGAGGAGCTCCACCGCGGCGAAGGAGAAAGGGGTCGAGAGGAAGAGCAGACCGCGCTGGGCCGCGTGCTCGGCGAGCCCGCGCCATTGCTCGGCGGTGAACTCCATGCGCCGCCAGTAGTCGTAGCGCGTCGCGTCCTGGGGTGAGAAGTGGACCCGGAAGGGCTCGCCGGGGGTCGATTCGGCGGCGGCGATGTGGGTCTGGAACTTGATGGCGTCGGCGCCGGTTCCTGCCACCGCGTCGATGAATGCGTGGGCGGTGCCCAGGCTGCCATCGTGGGCCTGGCCGATCTCGGCGATGACCAGACAGGGCTCGCCCGGTCCGACACGGCGCGAGCCGATGGCAAAGGTGGCGCCGTGCTCCATGGCGGGCATTCTAGCGTGCCGACGGCGACGAACCGAGCCGCCGCTCAGGCCGAAACCCGTCGGGCCGGCGGCGCGGCGCCGGTGCCGGCCTCGTGCTCGAGGAACCAGTCGTAGGTGGCTTCGAGGCCGTCGTCCAAGGGGATGCGGTGATGCCAGCCGAGGTCGTGGAGCCGGCCGACGTCGAGGCGCTTCTTGGGTGTGCCGTCGGGTTTGCCCGGATCGAAGACGATCTCCGCGTCGGGGTGGACGACGTCGCGGATTTTCTCGGCGAGCTCGCGGATCGACAGGTCCTCGCCGGTGCCGATGTTGATGTGCTCCTCCCCCTCGTAGCGCTCCATCAGGA
>JAGQSE010000211.1:0-2008 GCA_020439725.1 Acidobacteriota bacterium | reverse complement strand
CCTCGTGGAACTTGCGGATCAGCGCCGGTACGACGTGGGAGCTCTCGAGGTCGAAGTTGTCACCGGGGCCGTAGAGGTTGGTGGGCATCGCCGAGATGAAGTTGCAGCCGTATTGCCGACGGTAGGCCTGACACAGCTTGATGCCGGCGATCTTGGCCACCGCGTAGGGCTCGTTGGTGGGTTCGAGGGGGCCCGAAAGCAGATGCTCTTCATGCATCGGTTGCGGGCAGTCGCGGGGGTAGATGCACGAGCTGCCGAGGTAAAGGAGCTTCCTGGCGCCGAAGAGGTGGGCGGCGTGGACCACCGTCGCATGGATCATGAGGTTGTCGTAGATGAACTCGGCGGGGCGGGTCGAGTTGGCGAGGATACCGCCGACGGTGCCCGCCACCAGGTAGACCGTCTCGGGCCGGTGGGCGCGGAAGAAGTAGTTGACCGCCGCCTGGTCGCGCAGATCCACCTGGTCGCGAGTGGCGGTGAGGACGTTGTCATGACCGAGCTCGGCGAGGCGCCGGAGGACGGCGGAGCCGACCAGACCGGTGTGGCCGGAGACGAAGATCGAAGACTGCTCCACCCGAACCCTCCCGCGGCAGCGCCGCTCCCTGAGCTCCCCGAAACGCGAAACGCCGAGGTAGCGCGAGCCACCTCGGCGTCACGGCGATCCCGGCGGCTCAGGGCGACGACGGGGACGCCGGCTGACCGCCGTGGTCGGCGATGATCACGCCGGTGGCGATGGCCGCGGCGGCGGCGGGTATCAGCACTTCCTTGCGCTGCCACCAGGCGATGACGCAGGCGCGGCAGCGGCGGTCGACACGCAGGATACCGTCGACGTCATAGCGCGACACGATTCCGGCGCACTGCCAGTGGAAGGGGTCCTTGCCCTCCTCCCACGGCGCGGTCTCACCGACCACCAGGTTCTCCGCCTCGCCCTGCTGGGCCTCGGTGAGCGGGAACTCGCAATCGTGGCGCACCTCGACGACCTTCATGGGCGAGCGCGTCACCAGTCGGCCGCTGGCGTCGAGGATCTCGCCGTAGTACTCGGTGGGCTCGTTGTCGAGGGTCTGCAGCCAGGCTTCGAGCTCGTCGTCGCTCATGCCGAGCATCCAGTCGCGGCGCATCAGCTTGCCGCGCTGCGCGCGCTCCTCGATGACGTTACGGTTCAGGTCGTCGTTGGGGTCGCGGTCGGTGGAGCCTTCCTTGGCCTTCCACCACTCGGCCCACGCGTCTTCCTCGGGATCCCCGGCGTTGCGCTGGTCGCGCTCGAGCTTCTTCTCTTCGAGCTCCTTGTCCTCGGCCTGGGGGAGGACGGCGCGGTAGGTGCCGGGGCCTGCAGGGGTGGCGACGACGTAGTAGAAGTCCTCCACCTCTTCGTGGAGGCGGCGGAAGTAGATGCGGACGGTGCTGCCACCCGGCTCGTTCGTCACCGAGGCCGTGACGACGCCGTTCTCTCCGACCGGCAAACACGCCGGAGCCTCGACGTCGACGGAGATCGTGGCGTCTTGAGCGAAGAGAGGTACGGCGAGGAACGTGGACAACAAGAACAAAATCGGGCGTTGCACTGACAACTCCTTTTTTCCCAGCATGCTACGCGCGCATAGGTGTATTGTCAAGAAGACCTCCGCCGATGGGTGCTCCCCGGCGGTAGGGCCGATCCTCAGCGGTTCTTGACGTCCCCCGCTGCCCCCTCCTCTCCCAGGATCTCTTCGGCGTACCGATCGACGTAGTCGGACCGTTGGATGAGCGGCAGACTGCGCTTGAGCGCTTGAGCCGCGCCGGCCCGATCGCCGGATTCATAAAGCGAGACGGCCTTGAAGAAGAGCAGCACCGGCTGCTCGTCGCCGGGGTCGCCGCCGCGTCGGAAGTAGGCTGCGGCCTCGGTCCAGCGGGAGGAACGGTAGGCGATCTCCGCCGCCAGGAATTGCGCCTCGCGCGAGTCGGGGTGGGCATCCGCGACCTCGGTGGCGAGGGAGAACGCCTCGTCGAGCTCGCCGGCGAGACGCGCGCTGCCGAG
>JAGQSE010000210.1 GCA_020439725.1 Acidobacteriota bacterium | reverse complement strand
AGCCGGTCGAGGAAGAGCGCACGGTTGGGCAAGCCCGTGAGCGCGTCGTGGAGGGCGTCGTGGACCAGCTGCTGCTCGGCCTGCTTGCGCTCGGTGATATCGGTTTGCGAGCCGGCCATGCGATAGGCCTGGCTGTTGCGGCCACGTACCGCGAGCCCCCGGCTCAGCATCCAGCGATACTCGCCGCTGCGGTGACGGATGCGGTGCTCGTTCTCGAAGTGCGGCGTGCGCCCGTCGAGGTGCGCTTCGACCTGGGCCTTGAGCAGGTTGAGGTCTTCGGGATGGACCAGCCGGAACCAATCCTCGGGGCTCGAGCCGACCTCGGCCTCGCTATAGCCCATCATGTGCTTCCAACGGGCCGAGAAGAAGATCTCGCCGGTGCGCAGGTCCCAGTCCCACAACCCGTCGTTGGCGCCGCGGGCGGCGAGGGCGTAGCGCTCCTCGCTCTCGCGCAGCGCCATCTCCGAGCGCTTGCGCTGGGTGATGTCCCACACCACGCCGACCTCCGCCATGGCGCGCCCGCCCAGGAGCGGCAGGTTCGAGCGCGAAACGAGCACCGGGAAGGTGCTGCCGTCGTTCCTCTGGTGCAGGCACTCCACCTGCTCATGGGCACCGCCCTCGCCGACCACCTCGAGCTCGCTGCCACCGGCCCACAGCAGCCGCCGGTCGCGGCCGAGGATCTCCTGCCGCGAATAGCCGTAGGTGCGCGAGAAGGCGTCGTTGACGTAGAGCACCTCGCCGGAGGGATCGGCGATGAAGATCGCCTCGTTGATCGTCGCCACGGCGTGGGACAGGAGCAGCAGCTCGTGCTCCGCCCGGCTTTTCTTGAGCGCGTTCTCGACCGTGATCGGCAGGATCTTGAGGTACTTCCTCTCGAGATCCTTGATCAGGTAGTCATAGGCCCCGGCGCGCATCGCCTGCACCGCGATCTCCTCGCCGCCGGCGCCGGTGATGACGATGATGGGCAACGTCCAGCCCGCCGCGAAGAGGTCCATGGCGGTGCCGTCGGGGAGGTGGTAGTCGGAGATCACCAGATCGAAGCGCTGCTCCGCCACCGCCTCCTGAGCGTCGCCCAACGTGCCGACGATGGCATAGTCGTAGGGCAACGCCTCGCGCCGGACCAGGCGCTCGAAGGCCATCTGGTCGACCTCGTCGTCCTCGATGAGCAGCACACGCACCGCATCGACCTCGACCGCGTCCTCCTGGGGCAGCTCGGCGCCGACCTCAGTCATGCCACCTCCCGGTCGTCCGGTAGGCCTGGAGCTCGCGGATCTGTTCGACGAATTCGCGATAGTCCACGGGCTTCACGATATACCCGGAGACTCCCAGATCGAAGCTGCTGAGGCGGTCCCTCTCGTCCGTCGAGGTGGTCATCACGACGACGGGGATGTCGCGCAACCGCTCGCGCTCGCGGCGGGCGAAGAGGAACTCGACACCGTTCATGCGCGGCATGTTGAGGTCGAGGAGGATCAGGTCCGGCAGCTCCTCTCCCCGCGCCTCGAGATGCTCGAGAGCGGCCACACCGTCGAGCACCACCTCGAGCCGATCACCGATCTTGAGCTCTCGAAACGCTCGCTGGACCGCCATGGCGTCGACCCGATCGTCCTCGACCAGCAGGATGCTGCCACGGCCGGCTCCCCCATGCGGAACCGCCCTCCTCTGCGCTGCCTCGGTCATCCCCCTCGCTCCCTTCACGCCGCCGAGGCGTGCTCCTTGTGTCCGCGCGGCCAGGTGAATCGAAACGTCGTCCCCGAACCTTCGACGGATTCGAGGGTCACCACGCCCCCCTCCCCTTCGACGATCTTCTTGACCAGCGCCAGACCGACCCCGGTGCTCTCGAGCTGATCGCGGGCGTGAAGGGTCTGGAAGATCATGAACACTTTCTTCTGGAATCGTGGCGCGATCCCGGGCCCGTCGTCGGAGACGAAGAACTCGTAGCGGTCCCCTAAGTCACGGGCACCGACCTGCACCACCCCCTGGGGCTTGTCGTGGTACTTGACCGCGTTGGTGATCAGGTTGGCGAAGACCTGTTGCAACCGCAACCGCTTGGTGCGCAGCGTCGGCATCGGATCCTCGACCTCGATGCGCAGCCCCTCGCGGACCTCGATCATGTCGGTGATCTCGCGGATCAGGGCGCCGACCTGGACCTCCTCGACGTCGGAATCGATACGACCGATGCGCGAGTACTCGAGGATGCCGTTGATCAGGCTTTCCATCCGCCGCACCCGACCGCGCAGCATCTCGAGCTGCTCGCGCCCCTCGGGCGTCAGGTCGTCGGCCAGGTCCTCCTCGAGCCATTGGGCCAGCGACGCGATGGCCCGGAGCGGCGCCTTGAGATCGTGGGAGGTGACGTAGGCGAAGTGGTCGAGCTCGCGGTTCGAGCGCTCGAGCTCGCGCTGGCGGCTCTGGATCTGCTGCAACATGTCGTTGAAGACGTCGCACAGGGTCGCGATCTCGTCGCGGCCGGTCTTCTTCACCCGGATCGAATAATCCCCATCGTTCGAGATGGTGCGTGCCACGTCCGCCAGCTGCAGGATCGGTCCCGAGATGATCCGCCCGAGAAAGAAGGAGAAGACCGCCGAGATAGCGAGCACCAAGAGCAGCACCGAGAGCATCTTCCGCCGGTATTCGCGCACCAGGTTGTCGAGATGCTCGGTCGAAAAACGCAGCGCGATGGTGCCGTAGCGCACGCCGCGCTCGACGATGGGCTCCCAGACCTCGAGATAGCCGTCGTGGAACCCGCTCGAAGGATTGCGGACGTTGGGCAACCCGATCCCCAGCGGCGTCTTGACCCGCTGCGCGAAGAGGTGGTCGTCGTTGTCGAAGATGTAGGCTTCGAGGAGATGGTCGTAAGTGTCGAGCTTGGCGAGGGAGATTTCGGCTTCGGTGGGGTCGTCGAAATTGAGCGGGATGACGTTGTAGGCGCCCGCCACCTGGCCGATGACGTGGGCGCTGGTGGCCAGCTCGCGGTGGAAGATCGCCAGGTCGTTGCGGATGATCAGAGAGACGGCCAGGCCCAGGCCCAGCACGTTGGTGAGCAGGATGATGCCAATGATCTTGCTCTGGATCGATAGGTGGGTTAGTGGACGCATCCCTCGTCACCGCCGGACCCGGGTCTTCAAGGTGATCGACGAGCTCGGCCCCGAGGCTGTTGGCAGAGCTCGAGCACCGAGATTTCCGACCGTCATCGGTGGGTTCGTGCGCCCCCGCCCCCGAGCCGGGACATGGGCAGCCGGGACAGAAGCTTCCCCGGGCCGTTTTCTTCGGCCGGCATATGAGGATGCTTGCCAAAGCACCGAGACGGTTCCCTGATTGACCGGACAGCACGAAGTATAGAGCGAAAGAGCTCAAGCAGTCGAACGGTCGAACACGCCGCCGGAGCCTTCAAACGGCCCGCGGGAGGGCGCCCCGAGCTGCTATCCTGCGGGCGATGGAACGAACGGATGTGCTTCTCGTCGGCGCCGGTCCCATCGGCATCGAGCTCGCGGTCCACCTGGCCCGCGAGGGGTTCGACTACCTCCACGTCGAGGCCGACCAGGTAGGCGCCACCATCGCCTGGTACGCGCCCTTCACCCGCTTCTTCTCGTCGCCGGAGCGGATCGCCATCGCCGGCGTGCCGCTCCAGACCATCGACCAGGGCAAGGCGACCCGCGAGGAGTACCTGGCCTATCTGCGCGCGGTGGTCCAGCAGTTCGACCTCGACATCTCGACCGGTGAGCGTGTCGTCGGCGTCGAGCGCGGTCCGGATGGGGGCTTTCTCGTCCGCACCGATCGCCTCGGGGTCGAACGGCGGATCGAGGCCCGGCGCCTGGTCCTCGCCATCGGCGACATGCACCGGCCACGGCTCCTGGGCATCCCCGGCGAGGACCTGCCCCACGTCAGCCACTACCTCGAGGAGCCCCACGTCTACTTCCGCCGCCGGGTGCTCATCGTCGGTGGTAAGAACTCGGCGGTGGAGGCGGCGATCCGCTGCCGTCGCATCGGCGCCGAGGTGATCCTGTCCTACCGCGGCGACGAGCTCGATGCCGAGCGCATCAAGTACTGGTTGATGCCCGAGATCCGCGCCATGGTGCGCGACGGCGGCATCGAGTTCCTGCCGCG
>JAGQSE010000209.1:5161-6000 GCA_020439725.1 Acidobacteriota bacterium | reverse complement strand
AGAGGACCGGGATGGACGAACCTCTAGTGCACCAGTTGTCGCGCCAGCGGCACTGCTGGGTAGCTACGTTCGGAAAGGATAACCGCTGAAAGCATCTAAGCGGGAAGCCCCCCTCGAGATGAGGTATCCCTGAAGACCCCTGGTAGACGACCAGGTTGATAGGCGGGAAGTGTAAGCGTTGCAAGGCGTTGAGCTCACCCGTACTAATCGGTCGTTCGGCTTGACCAATAATTCGCTGCGTGCTTTGGACCAGTAGATCCTATCGCTCTGATTCGATTCGGTTGGTGAAAACCGTGAAGGTTTTCCCGGTGATAGTAGCGAGGAGGAAACACCCGTTCCCATTCCGAACACGGCAGTTAAGCTCCTCAGCGCCGATGGTACTGCATGGGAGACTGTGTGGGAGAGTAGGTCGTTGCCGGGAATTAATATTGAAAGCCCTCGAGCTCAAGCTCGGGGGCTTTCGCCTTTTTGGGGCAAGATGACCACCGAGACTGTTCCACTTCAGAAGCTCCTCCAGCGTTTGGGGCATGGTTCGAGGTCGACGGTCCGTCGCTGGGTCGAGACCGGCAGAGTCCGCGTCGACGGGCAGGTAGTCACGCGCTTCGCCGAGCCGATAGCCGGCGGTGCTCAGCTGATGCTTGACGATCTTCTCCTTGGAGGGGCGGCGCCGAGGACCGTCCTGTTGATGAACAAGCCGAAGAAGCACGTCACGGCGCGCGAAGACGACTTCGGGAGAGATGCCCTTTCCAGCTATCTACCGGAGGGCAGCCCGTATCTCTTCCCGGTGGGGAGACTCGACTACAACTCGGAGGGAGCGCTGCTCTGGACCAACGACGGTG
>JAGQSE010000209.1:3080-4960 GCA_020439725.1 Acidobacteriota bacterium | reverse complement strand
ACATGGGTCGAAATGACCCTTCATGAGGGCAAGAGCCGGCAGATCCGGAGGATGTGCCGCGCGACCGGGCTCCAGATCGTCAAGCTTCGTCGGCTCGCCATCGGGCCCGTCGAGCTCGGTACCTTGAACCCGCGCTGCGTGCGGGCGCTCAGCCCAGACGAGCTGCTCGCTCTCGACCGTTGTCTCGGGCTCGAAGCGGGCGACTCCGCTGCTGACGAGGAGCCGCCACCTCCGGCTGGCTAGCGCGGTTTCTGAGGTCTTGATTCAGCTCGAGCCGGAGCTCGGTGGCGTTCATCTGGCACATGGGAATCATCGTGCCATCGACGGGCAGCTGGAAGACACAAGCGGCGAGGCGCTCGCGCCCGAGCGGAGTTTCGAGCTCCTCGGGGCTCATGAACTTGTGAACCACGACCGCGAGGGGCTGGATCGAGATCCGCCGGAGTCGCAGCGCGTGGCCAAGGAGGCGCCCAAGGGCTCGGCGGAGCCCCCAGAGCCGATAGAGCCCGTAGGCCGGAGCTTCGAGGACGAAGAGGGGATGTTTCGCTGCCAGCCCGAGGAGCTGAAGGGCATTGAGCCAGCGGGGCTTGTCGTAGGTCATGAAGCCGCCGATGGCGTTCATCAGGCGGTCGAGAAAGGCCTGGTCCCAGCGTTTGCCTTGACGAGATGTCTCGACGACCCAGCGCTCGCCGCCGGCGCGAACAACCACCACCGGGCAGATGATGTGGCACTCCGGATGACCGAAGTAGAGGGCGTGCCGGTTGACCGGACGACCGAGGCCGGCGCAGATCCGCTGCCAGACGTCGTCGAGCCCCAGATCGGAGATTCGCTCGTCCTGAGTTCTGCCTACCGCCGCGACCGGCTGGAAGCTGATCATGCGGAAGGCGTCCGCGTTGTCGAGCACCCAGTCGACGATGTCCGAGATCTGGTCGAGGTTGTGCTCGGTGACGGTCACCGTCGTCGCTGCGTGGACGGTCCGTCCGGTCTCCCGGCGAACTCTCCGGATCAGCTGTGCGTAGCGGGAGCGGACCTCGTCGAGCTCCCGCTCGGTCTGTCCCCGGTGCCAGCCGCGCCGTCCCCGTTGGGTCGAATCGACGTGCACCGACAGCTTCATCAATCCGAAGTCCGCCACCAGCCTCCGCAGATACTCCGGCTCGTCGAGAAACCGTTGTCCGTGGGTCATCACCATCGGGTCGAGGCCGATCCTCCGCGCGTAGGAGACGTAGCCGCCGAGAACCTCCAAGGGGAGCAGCGTGACCTCGCCGGAGGTGATTTGCGCCTTGCCCTGTGGCCCCAGGAAGGCTCGTAGCTCGTCGAGCTGCCGGTGGACCTCCGCCTGTTCGAGCGGCGGCGTAGCGTTGGCCACCGAGCTCAGGTAGCAGCTGGTGCACGCGAAGTTGCAGCGTTCCATGACGCCATGGGTGGCACCACAGGAGTGGTGGCCTCTGCCCATGGTCTGCTGTGGAACCCGGAGGTGCTCGGGAAGGCTTTGCCACCGTCGCCGGTTGATGCTCCTCCGTTCGTCGGAGACCGGAGACAGGAGGGAGCGGACCACCCGCCGCCAGCTCCACGGCGTCGGGCTCTTCGGCCGTCCGTTCTCCGCTACGAGCTGTGTGGGGTGCTGCGTCACGGTGCCTCCTCGACCGATGGGCGCGGACGCCCTCTCGAAGGTTTCCTCAGTCGGAGCCTTCTCGGGGTTCTTGAGAATTGAGTCGCTTGTCGTACGGGATGAAGTCTACCTTGGAGCCCGTTGGCGTCTCGGCGGCGGCAGGCCGGTACCGGTTGATGTAGCCCAGCACCGAGGGTGAAGCGGCCCCCTGGCGCCGCTCGTAGTCGAGGAAGTCCTCGGCGAACCAGTCGAAGATCTTGGACAATCGGACCGT
>JAGQSE010000209.1:1427-3019 GCA_020439725.1 Acidobacteriota bacterium | reverse complement strand
TCGAGGCTCTCGCCGAGGAAGGGCTCGCGAGGCAGCCGGGGGCAGCCGAGGGAGGCGCAGTTGAGGGCTGCATGCACGCGTGGATCGTGAAAGCGGGCTCGAACCACGTCGTCCTCGAGCTTCTTGAGATTGGTCTTCTTGCCACCGATGGTGATGTCCATCCCGACGAAGAAGCCGGCCCCGGTACCTGTCCAACCCCACACCGAGTCGATGTCCGGCCCCTTGGCGAGAACGCCGGCGAAGACCATCGCGTTGTAGGCGTTGAGGTAATAGGCCAGCGCCGCGTCGTCGTCGGCGAAGAGGTCCGGGTTCGAGTCGGGACTGACCGCACGGACCGACGCCAGGTACCGGTCGAGGTCCTCCCGATGCTTCGCCAGTCCCTCGTAGTCCACTCGTCCCCGATCGTCGACGAACCTCTCGAGGACCATCGCCCAATCGGCGTGGGAAAATGTCGGCGAGCCGGGCTCCGGCGCTGTTTCGGCGTGGACTTCGGGAGCCCCGCAGCACATCAGGACAACGAGGCCCATCGTGGCGATGAGTCGGTAGAGGAGTCGAGAGGTCGGCATGAGCGATCTTCCTTGGAAGAGGGATGGAACGCGGGAGAGCTCCCGTCGGGCGGTCGTCGCTACGAGTACGGCCCTCGGCTTGCCGAGGATTGGTCGAGCGGCCGAGGGCCGGGGGGGCCGCTGGCGATGAGTGGGCTCGCCATCGACCACGTGACCGTCGCGGCGGCGGATCTCACCGCGCTCCGAGCCGCCCTCGAGGCCGAGGGCCTGCCTTCGGTCTACGGTGGGGCCCACTCGAACGGAGCCACCCACATGGCGCTGGTCGGGCTGGGCGACGGCTCCTATGTCGAGCTGATCTCGACCGTCGATCCTCTCGGGCCGCCCTCGCCCCTTTGGCCCGATGCGATCGCCGGCGATGGCGGTGCCTGCGCCTGGGCCCTTCGCACCTCGGACCTCGAAGCCGAGCTCGGCCGCGTCTCGAGACTCGGCATCCCCGTCCGCGGTCCAATTCCCATGCACCGCCGGCGGCCCGATGGGGTCGAGCTCCGCTGGCGCCTGGGTTTCCTCGGCGAGGGCGAGCCGGGCGGCTTCCTGCCGTTTCTGATCGAGGATGAGACGCCGCGAGAGCTTCGGGTAGGACCGGCCTTCGCCGCGATCCCCGCACGAGGTAGCGGCCGTAGGCTCGTCGAGGTCGCGCAGGTCGTGCTGGCGGTTCGTGAGCGAGATCCCGGCCTCGCCCTGCTCGAAACGGTCTTCGACCTCAGAAAAGGGGCCGTACACGACTGGCCGGCCCTCGGCGCGCGAGTGATGCACTTCGACGACGCGCCCATCGCGCTCGCCACCCCCGCGGATCGAGGAGGTTGGCTGGAACGACGGCTGGATTCCTTCGGGACGTCTCCCTGCGCCTTTGTCCTGCGGATCGCGGGCGACAGGCAGGGGCGCGAAGCCGAAAGCGGCGCCGGCGAGGAGCCCGCCTGGCTCGACCTCCCGGGCTGGCCGTGGCTGCGTCTCGCGCTGACCGCTGGCTAGCATTCCCTAGGGCAACCGGCGATGGGGTGAGAAGAGCTCGATGGGGTGCGGGGTACT
>JAGQSE010000209.1:0-1373 GCA_020439725.1 Acidobacteriota bacterium | reverse complement strand
GAGAAACCGGCCGCGATCAGGACCTGCGGGTGTTGCGGGTGGTGGCCGAGCACGAAGTTGGCGTCCGGGGTGTTCGAGTAGAGGCAGGCCTCGCCTTCGAGCACCCGTCCCTCGAGGGCCGGGATGTTCTCCGACAGGAAGGTGTGAAACGCCGGCTCGTCGCTCTCGCGCAGCTCGCGGTCGACCGAATCCGGATGACAGGATTCGCCGAGCGTGTGGATGCCCACCTTGACTCCGCCCCGAAAGCCCTCGAGGGCCGGCAGGCCGTAGAAGGTCGGTCCGCTTGCAGGCTCCCACACCCAAACCGGGAAGACGTCCGGAAGAAAGAGGGCGAGACCCGCGGACGGCGCCATCCAGACGACCGTTTGCCGTGTCACGGTGATCCGGGGGCCGATGCCTCCGAGTAGATCCGGTGCCCAGGCGCCGGCGGTGAGCACCAGGCGATCGGCACGCACCTCGCCCTCAGCGGTTTGGAGCCGTACCCCACCGCCTGGCTCGGCGCTCCAGCTCTCGATCGCCTGGTTGAAGCGCAGCTCGGCACCACGGCGGGCTGCCAGCCGGAGCTGAGCCCGGATCGCGGTCTCGGGGACGACGGTCCCGCCTTGCGCCTCGAACACGGCCGCGGTTTCGGGATCGGCGGGACGAAAGGCCGGGAAGCGGCGCGTCAGCTCGGAGGCTTCGAGCACCTCGTGGTCGAGGCCATGGCGCTCGGCGGCTGCGATGGTTCCGGTGACCACGGTGCTCGCCGGTGGACCGATCATCACGGCGCCGGTGATGCGCATCAGCGATTCCCCCGAATCGCGCTCGAGGCGGTTCCAGAGCTCGTAGGCACGGAGCGCCAGCGGCACGTAGGCGGGATCCTCGAAGTAGGCCTGGCGGATGACGCGGGACCGGCCGTGGGAGGAGCCGAAGCGATGCGGTGGACGGTGGCGGTCGAAGCCGACGACCTGAAGGCCGGCGGTTGCCAGCTCGAGGGCGGCGGCGGAGCCCATGGCGCCCAGGCCGAGGACCGCGATGTCATAAGAGCTCGAGGACACGGGAGGATCTCCTGCTCAGGGATAGTAGCCGCTGATGGTCTTGGCGGAGAGCCCGTCGGGCTTGACCCGGACCTCGACGCTGCGGAAGCGCTCGTCGTCAGCGGTGTTCGAGCTCTGGTAGGCGAGGAGGTACTGCGAGCGCAGGTCCTGCTGGATCAGGTCGTAGATCTCGTCGAGCTCGGCCACCTCGCCGATGAAAAAGCTCCGGCCGCCGGTCTCGCCGGACAGCTGTTCGAGCTTGTTTCGCGCTGCGAAGTCGTGCAGCTTGAGACCGACGGTGTAGATCGTGATCCCCGCCCGCCGAGCGTATTCCAGGGTCTCTTCGAAGCTGAAGCG
>JAGQSE010000208.1 GCA_020439725.1 Acidobacteriota bacterium | reverse complement strand
TGAACGGCAGGTTGATGTCGGTCTCCTGCGTCGTCGACAGCTCGATCTTGGCCTTCTCCGCGGCCTCCTTGAGCCGCTGCAACGCCATCGGGTCCTTGGACAGGTCGATGCCCTGGTCCTTCTTGAACTCGGCCAGCAGCCACTCGATGATCTTCTGGTCGATGTTGTCGCCGCCCAGGTGGGTGTCACCGTTGGTCGACTTGACCTCGACGACGCCTTCGCCGACCTCGAGGATCGAGATGTCGAAGGTACCGCCACCGAAGTCGTAGACCGCGATGGTCTGGTCCTTCTTCTTGTCGAGCCCGTAGGCCAGCGCGGCCGCCGTGGGCTCGTTGACCAGACGCTTGACGTCGAGGCCGGCGATGCGGCCCGCGTCCTTGGTGGCCTGGCGCTGGGAGTCGTTGAAGTAGGCCGGCACGGTGATCACCGCGCTGTCCACCTTCTGCCCCAGGTAATCCTCGGCCGCCTGCTTGAGCTTGCCGAGCACCATCGCCGAGATCTCCGGCGGCGAGTACTGCTTGCCCTCGACGGCGATCCGCACGTCCCCGTTGTCGGCCTTGACGACCTCGTAGGGGACCATCTTCATCTCTTCGTTGACCTCGTCGTAGCGCCGTCCCATGAAGCGCTTGACCGACGAGATCGTGTTCTTGGGGTTGGTCACCGCCTGACGCTTGGCGACCTGACCGACGAGGCGCTCACCGCTCTGCGCGAAACCAACCACCGACGGCGTCGTGCGGCTGCCTTCGACATTGGCGATGACCTTGGCCTCGCTTCCCTCCATCACGGCCACCACACTGTTCGTGGTGCCGAGGTCGATTCCGATGATCTTGCTCACTGCGTCTCCTCCTTTGAGTTCCTGCTCATCGCTAGCGAGACGAGTCTATAAACCTTAGTCGGCAACTGTCAACCTCGCCTCACGCAGTATCTTACAATATCCGACTCAGATTTATTCCCCGACACCTCTCGACGCCCCGGGACTCGATCGCCCGCGCGCACACCGGAAGCCGGGACAGGAGGCCTGGAAGTCAGTCGATGAGGACCAGCGGCTGCTGCAACGAGTCGCCGGGGATCGAGAAGAAGTCGAGATCGAGGAGGAAGTTGCCGGTGATCGCCTCGCTCGAGGCGAGCTCGAGCTGCGGCTCGCCGTCCACCCCCAAGGGCTCGAGTTGATACTGGACGTCACCGGGCTGGTAGAGCAGCGGCCGCCCCTCCGGGTCCGCCAAGAGGTCGCGGGGCAGCAGCTGCTCCGACACCAGCGTGTCGAGCTGCTCGGGGAACCGGCCCTGCATCAAGAAATAGGTCTTGGCGGCACGATCGATGCGGAGGTACTCGGCGTCGCGCTGCTGGGCGATCATCCCCAACCGTTCCTCCTGCTGCCAGGGCATCGGCAACAGGACCTCCTGCGGGTGGCGGAGCAGGGCGACGAGGAGCGCCACCGCACCGATGGCGGCCAGGAGCCGCGCCCCCCATTGCGCCCACACCTCGCGATCGATCCCGGACCGGCGACGGCCGGCTTCGGCGAGCTCGGCGTCGAGGCTCTGGAGATCCGCGAGCTCAGCACCCGCCGGCACGTCGTCGAAGAGTGGCAACCCATCGCCACCGGCACCGGCGGGCCGCACCAGACCGAGGTCGATGAGGCGGTCGGCGGCGATCTGCACCCGGCGAACGTCGAGCCCGCAATCGATCGCCAGATCCCCGACGTTCCGCGCACCGTTGACCCGGCCGAGGATCTGTTGCTCGAGGGGCGACAAGACCACGAACCCCTCGTCGTCGCTGGTCGGGTCGGTACCGCTGGCGCGCACCTTGATCGGCCGCGGGTTGGGCAACCGCTCGAGCGGCAGCTCGACGTCGACGCGGCCGCTCGGCGGCGGCGGTATCTCGACGGGTGCGTCCTCCGCGATCAACACCTCGAGGGCCCGCGAGTCCTCGTCGATGTCCTCCGGCGCCAGGTAGCGCATCAAGAGGTCTTGGACGACGATGGGTGTCAGACCCTCTTCGTAGGCGACCTCGTCGTTGGAGTAGAACTTGAACTCGCCCTCGCGCCAGCCGAGGAGCCCACCGAGGAGCTCCTGGTACTGGAGCCGGAGCACCGCCAGGAGCTCGGGGCGGGTGAGGTAAGAGCCTTCGAGCAGGACGTCCTGGAGGCGCGCCCCGGTTTGGTCGGCCTGCGCGCTGGCCTGCCGCAGGGTCTCGTCCTCGACCATGGACTCCCGCCGCAGGAGCTCGACCAGGGCCTGCTCGCCGGTCTGGTTGAGCGAGTCCGCAGCCACCACCTTGCCTTTCAAGAAGGAGATGGCGACGATGTCGTTCTGCCCCTGGATGGTCAGAATCCCCGTCTTCTGCTGGTGCGCGACGGTCTGCAGGATCTCCGGCAGCTGGAAAAGATCGAGACTCCCTTCGACGCTCATCTCAGCCCTCCGCCCTGCGTTGCTGCATCAGCCGGACCAGGAGGTAGACCACCAGCCCGAGGGTGGTCAACAGACGGGGCAGGGAGCCGCCGGGGTCGAAGCCCCAGGGAATCGAGAAACCCCAGGCGTTGGCGAAGGGGAGCAGGACCAGGGCGACCGGCGGCACCAGCGCTAGGTAGGCCGTCACACCGGCGCCCTCGCGGACCGACGGCAGCCCCGGGACGAGCACCCGCAACAGGAGGTCGCCGGCGCCACCGCTCGACGGTCCGAAGTCGGGTGATGTCAGTCCTCCGCTGCGCCGTGCCAGATGGAGCGCCACGGCCATCAGGATCACCCCGAACGCGACCAGCAGTGGCAGCCACCGCCGCAGCACCGGCAAGCCCGCCTCCGCGACCTCGCCGCCACCCAGCTTCAGGAGCTCCTGCTCGATCTCGCCGAGCCGTGCCACGCCGCCTTCCACCGGCCGCACCTCGGCGGTCGTCGCCTCCTGGATCCAGCGGCCGACGGCCTCGCCTTGGATCTGCTGCGCCTGGCGCAAGGCATCCTGTGAGTCGTCGAAGAGGTAGGCGGAGCTGAAGGCCTGACTGAGGTTGAAGAAGGCCAGAGCGCTGTTGGGGTCCGCCTCCGCCGCCTTCTTGAAATAGCTGGCGGCCCGCCCGAAGTCGTCCTGGCGATAGAAGTACACCCCCAGGTCGATGAGCACGCCGGCGTTGTCGGGCTCCGCCTCGAGCAGGTCGAGATAGGTCGAACGCGCCAGCTCCCACTGGCCCAGGGTGCGGTGGACGTCACCGATCACCTGGTGGACCACCGGGCTGCTCGGGAGGACCGAGCGGAGCACTCCGAGGTCGGTAAAGAGGCGCCCGTAGAGCCGCCCCTCGGCCAGTGCGTTGATCGCTCGAACCGGCGGCGACAGGGCGAGCGTGACCCGTTCCCGCTGCCACGAGACGACGAAGGGCACCGTCCCGGCGAGCAGGAGGATCAGCGCCAGCACCACCCGTTCGCTGAGCGAGCAGTAGGCCCACAGCACCACCGTCCAGATCAGCAGGAACCAGATCAACCCATGGGGCAGGAGCAGCGGCACCGCGAGGAGTGCCACCACCACCACCCAGCCCAGCCAGCGCGGCAGCACCCGAGGCATCGAGTCCGCGAGATCCAGGGCGACGTCGCGACCACGGACCCCGATCAGCAGCAGCACCAGGAATCCGCCCGCGGCGAGCAGCGCATAAAACAGCCAGAGGATGCCGTTGGCGAACCACAGCGAGCGGTCGACGGGGAGCGAGAACAAGCGGCCGTAGCCGCGCAGGGAGGCGACGAAGGCCTTGACGTAGCTGCCTTCTAGCCGGTGGACCGCGGCGCGGGCGAAGCTCGTCTCGGGGCGCCCCGGATCGAGCTGTTCCGCCGCATCGAGGGCCCACGAGGCGCGCGGGAAGTCGTTGGCCTGCGCCGCCTCGACGGCGCGAGCCAGAGCCGCCAGGTTGAGATCCGGAAGGCGCTCGAACCCGAGCTTCTCGCCGTTGGCCAAGAGTCCCTTGACCTCGGCTTCAGCGCCTTCGCGGTTCTCCTGCAGGAAGGCCTTGTGCCACTGGATCGAGCCGTCGGCGAGCTGCTTGAGCGTCCGCTGCGTCGGTGACGTGAGCTCGATACCCGTCTGGTGGGCCGGCGACACCTCGGTGGGCACCGCGGGATCCGCGGGCTGGCCACCCGCCGGGCACAGCCACAGCAGCGCCGCGAGGCTGCAGCCTACCCACCAACGCCGGGAGTTCGGGGAGCGCCCCCGAGAAAAGGTCCGCACCGTGTCTGGGACTCCGCGGGCCGAGCCGGGTCGAGCCCGGCCGTGAGAGCCGGTGTGCATCAGCCTCGCTTCTGGACGTACCGCGTCTTCAAGCGGTAGATCACGTCCTCGAGCACCGCCGATTCTTGGCTGCTCAGGTTCCCACGGGTCTTTTGCCGTAGGACGTCGAGGAGATCGATGTAGGCCCGGGACATCTCGAGATCCTCAGGCGCCTCGCCGACCCCCGGTCCGGCATCACCGAGATAGGCCGCGGCAGGTTCGGCGAGGAGCGAGACCAGGTCGAAGAATCCGGGACCGCCCAGCGACTCGTCCGAGGCCGGAAGCTCGAGGGGTGGTCCCGACGGCGCCTCGGGCATCGCTTCCGGCACCTGGGCCGGTGTGGCCACGGGCGGTGTCCGGTCTTCGGAGGAGCTCGGCGCTCCAGCCTCCTCCGCGGGCCGTATGTCGGCCTCGGAGAGATGCTGATACTCGTCGCGCAGGACTCCCTCCGCGGTGAACATCCGCTTGTCGGTGATCTTGAATTTCTGTTCGCTCAACGAGCAGCCCCTCCCGACGGGCCCGGGCACCGGGATCAATTGGGCTATCGTAGCAAGCGCTATTCCGGCGGAGCAAGGAAGCGCTGCCGGAGCTTCCCGGAGGCACCGTGGAGCACCGTGACGCCACCACCGACCTCGCTCTCCTGACCGATCTCGTCGCCCGCCTGCGAGGCCCCGGCGGCTGCCCCTGGGATCGCGAACAGACCCTGCCGGACCTCCGGGCCTACCTCATCGAGGAAGCCCACGAGCTCGCTGCCGCCATCGACGGCGGGGACTGGGACGAAATCCGCGGCGAGCTCGGGGACCTGCTCTTCCAGACCGTCTTCATCGCCGAGCTGGCGCGCGAGGCCGGCGCCTTCGACACCGCGGCGGCGCTCCAGGGCATTCACGACAAGATGATCGCCCGCCATCCCCACGTCTTCGGCGACGAGGAGCTCGCCGACGCCGATGCCGTGCGCGCCGCCTGGGAGCTGCGCAAGGCACGCCAGCGCGAGGCCGGCACCTCGATCTTGAGCGGCGTACCCGCGTCGCTGCCCGCCCTCACCGGCGCCTACCGGATCTCGCAGAAGGTCGCCGGCGTCGGCTTCGACTGGCCCGATACCGGGGGCGTACTGGACAAGATCGACGAGGAGCTCGCCGAAGTCCGCGAGGCGCTGGCGGAGGCCGCCGCGGCCGGCGAGGAGTCCGCCGGGCGGGAGCAGGCGCGGGTGCGGGAGGAGATCGGTGACCTGTTGTTCAGCGTCGCCAACCTGGCGCGCAAGCTCGACATCGATCCGGAAGCGGCCCTGGCGGCCACCAACCTCGAGTTCCGGCGTCGCTTCGCCCACGTCGAGCGTCGCCTGGTGGAACGCCATCGACCGCTGGGAGAAGCCGACCTCGACGAGATGGAGGAGCTCTGGCAAGAGGCGAAAAAGGCTGGTTAGCCTAGGTGCCGCTCGCGCTCTTCGACTCGATGGCGGTCTCCGAAACGGCGGCTTTCTGCTCCGCCAGGGAGCGGACCATCGGCTCGACGAACGGCAGGAGGTGGTCGGCGATCTTGCGGTGTCCGGCCGGGTTCGGGTGAATGCCGTCGGAGAGATTGAGGTCGGGATCGAGGGCGACGCCGTCGAGGAGGAAAGGCATCAGCTCGACGTGCAGCTCTTTCGCCAGCTGGGGGAAGACCGCCGCGAAGCGTTCGGTGTACTCGGGACCATAGTTGCTCGGGATCTGCATCCCGAGGAGCAGAACCTCGCTACCGGCAGCGTGGATCCGCTCGAGGATGGAGCGCAGATTCGCCTCGGTCTCCGACACCGGCAGTCCGCGCAGCCCGTCGTTGGCCCCCAGCTCGACCACCATCAGGTCGGGCTTCTGACGCAGCAGCCAATCGAGACGCCGTAACCCCCCGGCGGAGGTGTCGCCGCTGACCCCGGCGTTAACCACCTCGACGTCGAGGCCGTCGCGGCGCAGAGCGTCGCCGACCAGGGCGGGGAAGGCCTGCGATTCTTCGAGGGACAGACCGGCGGTCAGGCTGTCGCCGAGGAAGACGACGCGCACCGGCCGATCCTCCGCCCCTCCGCCCGGAACGCCCTCGGCCGCTGCCACCGGATCCGGCTCGACAGCGGAATTCGCCGGCGGTGAGGGCACGTTGTCCGTCGTGGGTTCGGGCGCCGGGGCCCCAGCCCCACACGCCGTCGCCACGACGAGCAACCAACCCGCCAGCGCCGCGAGCACGAGGCCCGGGCGACGGGCGATGGGCGGACAGATCCGGTGCCAGAGCATCCGCGAAGTGTATCGTAGGGCTTCCGCTCTCGGGCGGCCCGCCCCACACCACCCCCGACCCTTGCCACGCTACCGAAAGCCGAGACCATGAGCCTTCTCCCACGTCTTGAAATCCGCCGGCTGACCCGCGTCCTGCCTTCCGGCGACCGTCAGCTGACCATCCTCCACGGCATCGACCTGACCCTGTCCGCGGGCGAGGCGGTGGCGATCCTCGGCCCCTCGGGCAGCGGCAAGTCGACGCTCCTGGCCTTGATGGCCGGCCTCGACAAGCCCACCTCCGGCGAGGTGCTGCTCGACGGCCGGCCCATCCAAGACCTGTCCGAGGACCAGCTGGCGCAGCTGCGGCGCGACAAGATCGGCTTCGTGTTCCAAAACTTCCAGCTGCTCGGCAACCTCACCGCCCGCGAGAACGTGCTCTTGCCGCTGGAGCTCGCCGGCGTCCCCGAGCCGCGCCGACGCGCCGACGAGCTCCTCGAGGAGGTCGGGCTCGGCGAGCGCGGCCACCACTACCCGACCCAGCTGTCCGGTGGCGAGCAGCAGCGCGTCGCCGTGGCCCGGGCCTACGCCTGCCGGCCGCCCCTGCTGCTCGCCGACGAGCCCACCGGCAACCTCGACAGCCACACCGGCGAGCGGATCCTGGAGCTTCTCCTCGAGCTCCGCGAGCGCCACGGCACGACGCTGGTGCTGGTCACCCATGACCCGGTGGTGGCGCGGCGCGCCGACCGGCTGATCTACCTGCGCGACGGTCGCATCGAGCGCGAAGAGCTCTCCGCCGCTCCTCCGGTCCTCGAGGCCGCCGCTTCGTCGAGCGCGAGCGACGCTCCATGAGCCCGTCCCTCTACCTGCGCTACCTGGTGCGCGAGACCCGCGGCGCCAAGGGCCGCCTCGCCTTCTTCATCGCCTGCCTGGCGGTGGGGGTGGCTGCGGTGGTGGCGGTGGCCTCGCTCTCGGACAGCCTCGACACGGCGGTGCAGCGCGAGGCGCGGCAGCTGCTGGCGGCGGATCTCAAGATCGAGGGCCGGCGGCCGCTGCCGGCGGAGCTCGACGGCTTCGTCGCCGGGCTCGACGGCGCCCGTCGTTCCGATCTCGTGGAGCTGCCGACGGTGGTGGCAGCGGCCGGTAGCGCAGGGTCCCCGGGTGCGAGCCAGCTCGCCGAGGTCAAGGCCGTCGACGGCCCCTATCCCTTCTACGGCCGCCTCGAAACCGATCCGGACCGGCCCCTCTCGGAGCTCCTCGACGACGACACCGCCGTCGTCGCCCCGGAGCTCCTCCAGAACCTCCATCTCGCGGTTGGAGACTCGCTCAAGATCGGCGGCGAGAGCTTCCGCATCGCCGGAACGGTGAGCTCGGAGCCCGATCGCGTCGGCTTCTCCTTCACGCTGGGGCCGCGTGTCCTGCTCTCCCGGACGGGGCTCGAGCGAGCCGGGCTGGTCGGCTATGGCAGCCGGGTCGAGTACAGCCTGCTGCTCGAGCTGCCCGCGGGCACAAGCCGAGCGGACCTCGATCGCATGGCCAAGGAGCTTCGCGAGCTGCTGCCGGCGGAGGGCGGCTACCGGGTCGAGACCTACGCCGAGGCCCAGCCGGCTCTACGCCGCGGTCTGCGGCAGATGGCCCGTTTTCTCGGGCTGGTGGCGCTGGTCTCGCTCTTGGTCGGCGGCATCGGGGTGGCCCAGACCGTTCGCGCCTGGCTCGCCGGCCGCCTCGATGCCATCGCGGTGCTCAAATGCCTCGGGCTGCGTCCGCGGGAGATCCTCGCCGTCTACCTCGGCCAGGCGGCGCTCCTCGGCGCCCTCGGCAGCCTCATCGGCTGCGGCCTCGGGCTCCTGGTGCCGCTCCTCGCGCCAAGGATCCTCGGCGACCTCGTCCCCGCCGACGCGATCCGCCTGTGGCAACCGTGGGCCGCCCTACGCGGCTTGGGTCTCGGGATCGGCGTCGCCGTCCTCTTCAGCCTGCCTCCCCTGGCCGCCGTCCGCCGGATCCCACCGATCCGCGTCCTTCGCCGCGACACTCAGCCGCTGCCGGCGAGCCGCGGTGCCGTCGCCGTCATGACGCTGACGCTGATCGCCGGTGTCACCGCGCTGGCCGCCGTGCAATCGAGCTCCTGGCTCCTGGGGCTCGAGTTCGCCGGTGGCGCCGTGGCGGTGACCCTGGTCCTCGCCGGCGCCGCCCTCGCCGTGACCCGAGGGGTGGCGGCGCTACCCCGCGAGCGCGGCAGCTTGTGGCTTCGCCACGGTCTCGCCGCCGTGGCCCGTCCCGGCGCCGGCACCCTCGGCGCGATCGTCGCGCTGGGTGATACG
>JAGQSE010000207.1 GCA_020439725.1 Acidobacteriota bacterium | reverse complement strand
GATAGGCGTAGAGGAAGCGGATCCAAGGCAGGTCCGTCGACTCGAGAAGCGCTTCCACCAGGCGGGTCAGACCGTGGCGCCCGAGCCCCAAGTCGAAGCCGTAGCGGGTCGTGTCCTGGGCGATGAGGCAAAGCTCCTGAACGCCGCTCTGCTCGAGCTCCCGGGCTTCGGTCACCAGGCTGTCGATGGTCCGGCTGCGGAAGCTGCCACGCCAGATGGGGATGGCGCAGAAGGTGCACGGGTTGTCGCAGCCCTCGGCGACCTTGAGATAGGCGTGACCGCGGGTGGTCAGGACCCGCGGTTCGGTGTGGTCGAAAACCAGGTGTGCCGGTGCCGGCGGCGCCGGGCCGCCGCCCAGTTGCACCACCTCCGGCGCCTTGTCGAGGTCGTCGAGCCCGATGAAGCCGTCGATCTCCGGGATCGACTCGGCGAGCTCGGCGCCGAAGCGGTTGACCATGCAGCCGGCCACCAGGAGCTTCTCGACCCCCTGTCCCTTGCGCGCCGCCACCTCGAGGATGGCGTCGATGGACTCCTGCTTGGCTTCTTCGATGAAGCCGCAGGTGTTGACGATGACGGTCCCCGCCTGGTCCAGGTCGGGGGTGATCTCGTAGCCGGTCGCGCGCAAATGGCCGAGCATGATCTCGGAGTCCACCCGATTCTTCGGGCAACCGAGACTGATCATCCCTACTTTGCGGGAGCCGGCGCCGGAGGTTGGATCGGTGGCGCTCATGGCGGCCGGAGCATAGCAGAAGCGGCCCGCGGCACCGCGCTCGGGGCCGGCCCCGCAGGCGGTCCTCGCTTCCCGGGGCGAGCGCATGTCTGACATACTCTCGCCGCGCCATGCTCACTCGTTCCGTCAGCGCGCCGGACCGTCCGGCGAACCCGGTTTCCCTCAGCTCGCGTCTCGTCTCGGGCAGCGCTCCAAGGAGTTTCCGCCGCCGAGCTTCGATCGCCTCACTGGCGCTGCTCCTGGCGGTAGCCGCGACGGCTCCGGCCCAGCTTCCGGATTCGCGCCAGGTACCCGAGGCCCAAGACGTCTGGGCTCTCGCAGGCGCTCGCTTGGTGATTGCCCCGGGACGGGTCGTCGAAGCGGGGACCCTGGTGATCCGCGACGGCTTGATCGTCGCCGCCGGCGCCCAGGTCGAGATCCCCCCGGACGCTCGCGTCGAGGATCTCGCCGGCAAGACCCTCTACCCCGGCCTCATCGACGCCTACGCCGAGCGGCCATGGCCCGAGAACGCCCCGCCGGCGCAGGGCGGCAACCCCAACGACCAGGTCCACCCGGAGCGCGAGATCGCTCCCTACGCCTACGACGAAGGCTGGGTGCTCCAGCATCGCAACGCCGGGATCACCACCGCGCTGATCGCACCGGAGGACGGCGTCCTGCGCGGCTCGAGCGCCCTCATCGCGATGGGCGACGGCGGCACCGGCGCCAACCTGCTCCGGCGGCGGGCCGCACAGCACGTGTCGCTGGCACAGATTCCCCGGCGGACCACCTACCCGACCTCGACCATGGGGACCGTGGCGCTCTTCCGCCAGACCGTTCTCGACGCCCGCTGGTACGACCAGGCCCGGGAGATCTGGCGCCAGCACCCGCAGCAGCAGCGGGTCGCCTACGACGCCTCCCTCGAAGCCCTCGCCGGGGATCTCAGAGGCGGTGTCCGCTTCGTCTTCAAGACCGCGGATCCCAACGGTGCGGCCCGGGCGGCGCGTCTGGCTCGGGAGCTCGACGTGCCGGCGATGCTCATGGGCAACGGCCGCGAGTACCAGTGTCTAGCCCAGCTCCGGAAGGCCGCGCTGCCGGTGATCGTGCCTCTCGACTTTCCCAAACCACCGAAGGTCGGCGACGAAGGCGAAGCCCGCGAGATCGGGCTGGCGGAGCTGCGCCACTGGGACCACGCCCCGGCGAATCCGGCCGAGGCCCTCGGCGCCGGTCTGACGGTCGCCTTGACCAGCTTTGGGCTCGAGGTTCCCGGCGAC
>JAGQSE010000206.1 GCA_020439725.1 Acidobacteriota bacterium | reverse complement strand
GCTTGAAGTGCCGCGGGTTCTTGTACCCGCAGCCGAACTGGAGCTGGAGGGAGTCCCACGGGATCGTCACCGGCTTCCGGAGTCGGAAGAAGCGCCAGGTCAACCAGACGTAGATGTCGATCTCGAAGGGCGACCGAAGGGCTCGCAGCACCCGCAGGTCAAGCGGCACCGGCGCCTCGGTCGCCTCGCGGAAGAACCGCTCCGAGAGGACCACATGAGATCCCCAGGAGGCATCACCAGTCTCGCGACGCGGGTCCCACCAGAGCGCCCGCTTCTCGGCGATCAGAAACCCGTCTCCGGCGTGCCGTCCCTTTTCCTCGTCATGGAAGACGCATTGGAAGGTCGAGGCGAAGAGCCGCTGCATCTGCTCGCGAAGCTGGGGCAGCGATCCTCGAGGTCCGGTTGTCGGCGGGATCCCGAGAGCGGCGCAGAAGTGAGAGAAGTGGTGATCGAGCTCGATGTGCCGTGTCTTTCGCTTCACCGCCTCGGTGTTGAGGTAGGCGAGGACGAGGCGCGGATAGCGCCCGTACGGGAGGCCGACGCCCTTCGGCGCGAGGATCGAGAGGGTGTAGTGGCCGTTGTGCCGGACGAACTCGTTCGTCTTCGGGTCGCTGTGCGGCATCGTCGCCTGGACGAGCGCTCGCGCCAGGAAGCCGACCTCACCGGCGGCGTAGGCGTCGTCGTCGTCGAAAGACAGCGCCTGCGAGATCAGGCTGCCGAGACGCCGGGGCCTCCGCTCAACACTTGTAGAATGATTCTGTGACGCTCGGTCCCGACTGCTGGCCCTGCTGCCCCTCCGCGATTCGCCCATGACCCCTCCGCGTGGCCGCCTTCGCGGCCGAGAACGAGGGGCTGTGAGTCAGCGCGGCAGGGACGCGGGAAAGCGCCGCCATCTCAGGCTGCCTCCCGGATTGCCGCGACCTCGCGAAGCCATGCGTACAGGGTGTTCGAATCTCTGGGGGTGTTCGAACTTCGAGTGAGTTGGTCTACCAGGGTTTCTTCCTTTTCTCCCGGTACAAGTTGGTTGGTTTTCGTGGCGGGGTGCTAGGTCGTTGTAGGGGCCACCCTCGCGGCATGTGTGTTTGTGCATCTCGGCCTAGGCGAGCCCTGCCTGTCGGGAGCTCAGCTCGTCAGGGGGACCTTTACGGATGACGTACCGGACCTCTCCCTCGGGTCCGATCACGACCGTCGAACCGCTGAAGAAGGGCACCTCGCCAGAGTCCGAGGGCAGCAGGTGGCGCTGTGTGATCTCCGCCACCAGGTCGAACAGCACCTGCCCGTCGGGGCCGATGCGGCGTGACGTGCGGACGGAGTGGATCATCGGTCGCTCGGAAAGGCGTCCCGGTAGGGCCAGCCCGAAGTCCCCGAACCGGTCGCTGGCGGAGACGAAGTCGCCGAGAGCAGCCGCTTGCCGCCGAAGCTCGGCGGAATGGGCTGGGCGGGCGGGGTCGCCGCTGAACTTCAAGTCGGCGAAGGCGAGGCGCTCGATCGCAAGGGGCCCGCCGCGCGGACGCGTCCATAGCAGCGCGTCCTCGGTCAGGGTCGGTACCCCTTGCGGAACGATATGGCGGCGAGCAAAGGAGTCAATCCAAGCCTCTCGATAGGCCCAGGGGTCGTCCGGGACCAGCTCGCGGTCGGCCGTGATCAACGCGCGGAGGTACTCGCCGAGGCTGAGGTCGACCGGCGGGCAGTAGTCGACGGCGCGGATGATCAGGTTGAGGAACTGCCCCGCCAGTCGCGAGGCCTCGCCGGCGAGTAGGTCGAGCAGGTCGCCCAACGGCTCGAAATCTTCCGGCGGCACGCTTCGGCCCGTCGCGACGCGCAGAATGCGGGCAATCTTGCGCTGGTAGATGGTGTCGAACGCCTCGAAGGCCGCCGACACCAGCACCATGCCGACTTCATGAGGCTCGTTGCCGACGTCGTCGAGGGTGGTGAGCGTTTCCGGCGGCTCGATGGCGCTTCGCAGCGCGCCTTCTCGGCCGGTGGTCTGCCCGAACTCCCTCGCCACCTCGAACAGGACGTGCGCGCGGTGAAGGCTGCCCCCGGCCTTGCGCAACGTCTCGCGGACCAGCTCACGGTAGGTGAAGCGCTGAAAGATGGCGACGAGGTCGGCGAAGCCCTCGTGAAACCCCAGGACGTCCCGCCGTGTCGGTATACGGAACCTTGCGCGCAGCCCGTCGAGCAGGGCGTGGGTCACCTCGTGCACGATCACGTCGTGGGAGAGCGAGGTGAAGACGTATCCGCCGGAGAAGGAGCGCCCCCGAGGCTCTTCGGTCACCTTGAAGAAACCGAAGCGGACCTCGCCGCGGTCACGGTCGTAGAACGAGTTCTGCTCCTCGCTGGCGAACGGGCGCAGGGTCAGGCGGTGCTTCCCGGTGACGCTGTCGGCAAAGGACCAAGTGGGGTCGCGGCCCAGGGCCGTCTGGAAGGTGGCGTAGGTCAGACGTGCCACCGCGTAGACCATCTGGGCGTGGAAGCGAGGATCGGTCGCCGACGGAGGCAGCCCGCGGGAGAGGAGCAGGTGCCGGTCTTCGAGGTCCGCCGGACGAAACCGAGTGCCATCCGGCCAGTCCGTCTCGACGCCGAGCATCGATCCGATCGGTCCGGGTTTTAGCGGCTCCCAAGGTACGCGGACCTCTACCTCGTTGCCACGGACCCGCGAGCCCGCTGGGTCGCGGCTATAGATGCGCAGGGGCCGATAGAGCGGGTCGTCGTCACGCCGCCGGAAGGGCTTCGCGTCTGCGATGAAGTCGATCGATGGATCGATGGCACACAGCGAGACAGCCGGCGAAACGGAGGCGTGTGTCGCCACCGGGCTACCGGCGGTTTGCGCCACAGCGGCGGCGGCCGGAGTGGTCGCCACCGGTGGAGGAGCGGGATCGCTCACCGCTCCACCAGGCGGGCGAGGCTCCGCAGAAGGTCGCCGAGGGCAGCGTTGTCGCCGGATGGCTTACGACCAGCCACGGTGGTGGTCTCGACGGCGCCTGCAGCGACGGGCGCGAGGAGGGTCAGCTCGCGGGCTTCCGGGGAACAGTCGAGCATCGGCCGTTGCCGGAAACCGGGAGAGAACCGCGACTCGACCTCCTCCTGGAACCGAGCGTTGCTCATGCCAGCCGCGCCCGTCAGGACGGGGATCGCGCGGCGGGTGAACTCACCCTGCCCCTGATCTTCGAACGCCACTTCATGGGGCTGGCAGGCCGAGAAGTTGACCACTTTCATCGGACCGTGCTCCGGGGCGCGGCCGCGGCCCAGGAGCCCGCGCCGCTCGCGGAACTCGCGGTGCGCCCGGTCGAGCGCCGCGCTCCGCGGTACGAAGCGCGCCTTGGCGGTCGGCGACAATGGCGTGGAATCGCGGGCGACGGCGAGCCGTACTCCGCTCCCCGAGTGACAGCAGTCGAGAAACACAGTGCAGGAGACGCCCGAAGGCAGGTGCTGGAAAACGGCGGAGAAGTCGTCATCGACCAGCAGGGCCCCGGAACGGAAGTCGACCGGACACGCCGCCTCATCGAGGCCGTCTTCTCGTTCGTCGCCGTCGAGGTCCTCCACCTGGCAGCCATGGCCCGAATAGTGGATGGCCAGGACGTCACCCGCCTGCGCGTCTGCCACGAGTGCTTGGATAGACCTCAAGATGCCGGCGCGAGTGGCCCGCTCATTCTCGAGCACGTCGACCACATCGAACCCGAGTTGGCGCAGGGCGCCGGCCCAGCTGCGTGCATCGGCGACACAGCCGGAGAGCCGATCGCCGAGATCGGGATAGGCGTCCACGCCGATCGTCAGAGCACGACGCCGACCTCCCTCGGCTGGGGCTGAAGAAACACCCGCCGCCGGCGAGCCCACCGAAGCGAGCAGATCTGGCGGGAGCAGACCCGTCGACGAATCCTCCGCCAGCAAAGCGGTGAACCGCGAATCGTCCGAGAACGAGGCCAGCGCCGCGCGATCGAGCTCCAGCTCCGAGGCTCCGCGAGAGCCTCCGATCCGCAGGTCGCGAAACCCCTTGCCGGGCGCTGGCGGACGGCCGAGGATACGCTCCATGGCGGCGTCCATCGTTGGTGGGTCGTCGTCAAAGGCGCCATGCTCGACGGCTCCGCTGGCGCGAGGCCCTGAAGGCTCCGGCGAACGCGAGAAGACGACCTCCCCATTCTGCGAAGCGGTGCCGATGCCAAAGATCCCGCGAAGGTCCGGCTCGGCTTCGAGCGACTCCTGCAGGCCCAGGATCGAGGTGTCCGGCTCCGGCTCCAAGACGCGCGAGATCAGCACCAACAGCGAGCCGCGATAGCGGAGCACGGAGCGGTCCGCGTGCTCGTGCGCCGTATCCATCGTGAACATCGTGGTGTGATCGATGCCCGCTCCCAAGAGGGGCACCAGGCGGCGGCGGAACTCGTCGGTGGTGATGGCCGGGGCAAGCAGGAACAGGTCCCGCACCGAGGGTCCGTTTTCGCCCAAGGCCGCGAGGAGATTCGGAAGGAACCAGCTATGGAAATTGGAGCCGGCACTATGCCCCATGGCGTAGAGCTCGAGCGTCACCCCGTCGAGGCCACCGTTCGCGAGGAAGGACCGTAGCGCTTCGATCAGCACGAGGGTTCCGCCGCCGTCCTCTGCACCCTTGCCGGGCGGCGGCGGCTCGACGGCGGCCGCTGCTGATTGCTTCATCGCGGCCCAGAGCCGTCTGCCGGGCCCTCGGCCGATCGTTTCGATCACCTTGTCGAGGAGGGCGCCGCGGGACATCGCTCCACGTTGGCCGCCAAAGGTCAGCTGCCGGAGAGTCTCCAGGAGGCCGGTTTCCCAAACGAAGAAGATCGGAAAGACTTCGTTGGCACGGAACCAGGGAAGCACGTCGGCAGCATGGCGCAGCGCGCTCTTCTCGCTGGCCAGACCGCCGTGGGCGTAGAACAACAGCCGAACCGGGCGATTCTGCTCACGAGCGCGCTTCACCTCGTTCCGGAGGTGAACCTCGACGATGGACTGGACCTGGCCGAGCGAGCTCCGGAAGCTCCCGGCGATCGATAGGTGTCCCTGGTTGAGGTTGACGACATGCCCGGCGAGCTCCGCCAGCTCCTCGGGGCTGACGTGATTGCCGCGCGTCAGCTCGCGATCCTCCCCTGCCGCGCGAGCTCCGGGGAACGCCCCCGTCTCTTCCTCGAGCTCGCCCTCGTCACGAACAAGGTCGCGGGTTCCCGCGCTGTGGAGCGCCAGGAGAACATCCTCGTCGACCAGCGAGTCGGTGGAAAACGGTAGCTTGACGGAACGGGCGTTGGCGAGGCGCTCCTTGGCACCCTTCATCGCCTCCCCCACCTCGCGGACGACGTCCTTCTTGACCAGACTCGTTCCAGGGCAGGACTTCTTGTCCGTCATCTCGTTGTGGAACCGAAGGTCGGTCGCCTTCAGCCCGTTGGCCTGAAGAACTGCGGCGATGGTCTCGATCACCGCCGTGCGTTGCGCTCCTTCGAGGCGTTCCTCGCCAAGGTCGAAGTTGCCGATGGTCTCGATCATGAAGGGCCCGGCTACGCCATTGCCGTTGAACCCTTCGGCACTCGCCGGCGCTCGGTTCCACGGCCGACCCGCCCAGATTTTCCCCGCGGGGTCGATGGAGACGTGTTGGGCGATGTCCGACCAATGGTTGTGCTGGGTGTGGTACTTCCACATTGCGCGAATGGTGGACTCGCCCCGGAAGTCACTGCCCCGTGGCCTCCAGGTGTGATGCAGATGCACCTCGGTGATGCGGCGCGTGAATCGGTAGCGCGCGACGACGCGCCAGAGCTGGTCGAGGTCGAGGGAAAAAAACTTCTTGTCGGCCATGGCTCCTCCTAGAGTGGCTGGAGGAGTAGACGGACTTGCGAGCAAATTTTCCGCGGAGGTATCTCGGCGAGCGCTGGCCTCGCTTGATCGAGCTTGCCGACAAGATTTGTTCTTCGGTGGATGGAAAGACGCATCTTGAGCAACGGGTCCGCTCGCTGCTCTTCCGCACACGCCGGCGAGGCCCAAGTCTTCTGGAAGGCGTCGAGGTCGGTCGAGGCGTTGGGGCGTGGTCGCCGTCGCAGGTTGAAGCGGGGCTCGAAGCCAGGCTAGGAGCCGTCGTCCCCTACCGGCTCTGTGCGCTTCGACGCGGCGAGGGGGCTGTCTAGCAGGTCCAGCTTCCCGAGCTTGACGTCGTGGAACGCGGCCTTCCAGAGCGCATCCAGACGGGTCCGTTCGGGTGAGCCGAAGCCGGTCTCGGGTCGGGTCGTCAGCGAGTTTTCATGCCGTCGCTTGATGTAGAGGAAGCGGTCGACGTTGGCGAGCCGCAGGGAGAAGCTCGCGCGCAGCAGGAACTGCGTGTCGGCTCCGAAGTGGAGCGCCGTCGAGAACCCGCCGACCCGCAAGACGGACTGCTTCCGGGCGATCGTCGTCGGCAGGAGCTGGGCATGGCCCGGGCTCGAGGCCAGAGCGGCGTTCACGTCCAGCGGGAAGCGTACGGGCCGCACCTCCTTGGCCAGATCGTCGACGCGGAGGTAGTGAGAACCGACGATGTCGTGATCGCTCTGCGTCAAGGCATGACGGAGCATCGGAGCACGATCAAAGGTGGGCAGATCGTCGGAATCTTCGAAAAACACCAGCGGCGACGACGCGGCTCGGACGAGATCCTCTCGGATGAAGTAGGGTCCGACGACCCGGGGGCCGTAGCCAGCGACCCGCACCGAACCTCCCGCCTCGAAGCGCGAAGGGTTCACCGAACCGGGGGATCGCCCGTCCCAGCCGGCGGAGATGGGGTCGGCTTCCGAGGTGTGGCGGATCGCGGCGATGGCCCAGGCCAGCTCCGACTCGCTTCCCAGATGCGGCAGGATCCAGGTGGCCTTCGGCTGGTCCACGGGTCGAAAGGGGGGCTCCTCGAGCCCGTCGAGCTCGCGGACCAGGAGGCGCGGAGGGCGAACTGCCGCGAGCATGCCGGCAACGGCCGCGTACACGGTCCCTGCTGGCGAACCGCAGCGTGCCGCTTCGATCCTGGGGGCGTACTCGGCGGGTACCGCGCAGCAGGTTACCTGCGTGCCCTCCGCCGCCGTGCGAACCGGCGGAGGCTCCTTCTGCGGAAACAGGATCATCTCAGGGCCCGGGTCGCCGAGCTCCAGCTCCTCGAGGGTCGACAGGGCCGAAGCGCTCTCGGCCGGGGTGCCTCCGAAGACGACGAAGCCGGCCGCGGTGGGTGATCCTCGCAAGGCCCCTCGGTTCATCGAGGGGCTCTGCTTTCCGGAGAACCCACGGCAGCCCGCAGATGGTCGAGAAGTCCGCTTTGGCTCTCCCGCCCCCAGAACGGAGTCGTGTTGACGTCCACGATGTAGAAGCTCGACTCGTCGAAAACCACATCGAGGGTTCCGAAATCGAGGTTCAGAGTCCGGGCGCCCTGACTGATCAAAGAGGTGAGCTCCACCGAAACCCCCTGGCAGCGTTCGTGGAGCTCTCCCATCCAGTTGCACCTGGCGATTCCGGGAGCCATCTTTTTCACCGGGCCGGGAGTCCAACCCTGGGAGTACACACATCGGTTGCCGACGACATACACCCTGAAGAAGCTGTCCTGAGCATTGGCCACATATCGTTCGATCGCCAGATCGTCCCTCTCCCACCAATCGTCCGGTACGAGATGCCTTTCTAGCACGGGATAGTCGGGTAGGGCGTCCGCCCGAGCCATCGCTTCCGGCAGCGGCCGTGGCTCGAGCGAGAGAAGCCCGGCCAGCCGCGCTTCGGGAAGACCTCCGTAGTTTGCGTTGGTCTTGACGATCACCGGGGTCGAGACGGCATCTTCCTTCGTCGCTCGAGTCGTGGGCAATCCGGCCTGGTCAAGCCGCGCCTGGATCGAACGCTTTCGAATGTCCGTGATGGCAGCGTTCCACACGGTGGCACCGTGCGAAAGAAGCTCACTGGTCACCCGAGCGCGGTGGCGGGGGAGGGAGCGGCTGTGGCTCACGTTGAGGTGGTAGACGATCAAAGCACCCGGCCGGTGGCTGAGCTCGATGAGCGGTTCTCGCTCGAGACTCGGTGCAGCTTCGAACACGGTCGCATCGGGGTGCAGCGCTTCGAGGAGAAAACCACACCAACCGCCTAGCCCGATGACCCCCACGGGTCGTGTCACGAGCATGGGCAGCGGTGCTCCTCATCCAGGCGACGCACGCGTTCTAGAGCCTCCCCGAGGCAGCATGGGTCGCTGTGACCAACGAGCCTCTTGAGTCCCGAGCAGTAGCCGCGGAGGTAAAGCCTTTCGGCGAACGGCCAGGTCAACTTTCTCCCGACGCTGCAGGTGTTGAGCTCGATGATGCCCAGGCCGCCGTTCCAGGCCATGAGGTCCGCGCTCCAGTAGGCGCAGCCGTAGCTTGCCAGGACCACGCCGAGCGCGGCGAGCTCCTCTGTGAGCGGTGCTGGTAGATCGAGCCACTCGACCGTGGCGACCGTTTGATGGAAGCGGGGATCGAACACCGATTTGGTGTCGAATCGCCTGGCCGCGATGACCCGGTCGAAAAACGCATCGACCTTGATGGTCGCCGGATCCGTTTGGAGGATCGGCATGAACACGTCCGCTCCAGCCTCGAAGTCGAGACCCGGAAGCTCAGCCCTGGTGACCGGCCTCACCCCCTTTCTGGAGAAGGACTCGTCCCGTTTCCAAAGGATGTGGCGGGTTTCCCACAGGTCGAAGAGACCCATGGCACAGTCCAGGCTGCAGGGGGAAGACCAGGGCACCACCGCCAAGCCGAGACGCGAAGCAATTTGCAGACGTTGGCGCCGATTGAGGAGTCGCTGCCCGAAGAGGTGGATTCCGGGAGACCGCGGAGGTGCCACCGGATCATGGGCGACGTACACCACCTGCTCGTCGAAAGCGTCGGGAGCAGACCGAGACCACGAGGCTTCGAGTCCTGAGGTCCACAGGGCCATGGCGACCAGGTCCAGGAAGCGCCCCAAGCGCGGATCGGTCCCGTGGTGATCGAGGATGCGGATCGGCCAGCTAGGTGGCTGGTCTCGGCAGGATCGATCACTCATCGCGCAGTGCGGACGTCGGGTCTGGTTTCGAAGGCTCCTCCAGCCGGGTGGTCCCTGCCTTCGGCAGCGAGCCGGTGCGAAAAACGGTAGCCGCGAGAGCCGTGGGCCCAGGGAAGGCCAGCCGGGGTCGAGGTATCCTGGATTCTGCCAGCTTGCGCTGATTCGTCAACTAGATGATCACCAAATCCGAAGGCACGCACGGGCCTCAGGGCGTGGTCTCGCCGGCCTGCGCTCGACCGGAAGCCGCCGACGTCAAGGAGATCCGGCGCACCGAAGCCGAACGGCGGTACCCCATGAGTCTTTCGCCGTGACGCTGAACCCGGAGCTCGGGTCCTCCTCCCGGGCGACGTCGAAGCCGCCTTCCTCGAGGCTGCCCGCCGCCGCCTCGAGGCTCGCCGGGTCCGGCAGGTCGATCGTCCATTCGAGAAGCTGCGCTTCGTCGGACGGTGGAGGCGTCGCTCCCGCGCCCGCCCAGACGTTGGTGCCCAGGTGGTGGTGGTAGCCGCCGGCGCCGAGAAAGAGAGCACCGGGGTAGCCCCAGACGGTGTGATCGAAACCGAGGGCGTTGGAGTAAAAGGCCGCGCCCCGGCTCAGATCGCCGACGTGGAGGTGCACGTGGCCCATGACGGTGCCCGCGGGAATCCCGTTCCAAGGCTCCGAGCCCGCCGCCGCCAGAAGCCCCGCCATGTCGATGGGGTCGGTGGCCATCATCAGCTCGCGCCCGATGCGGTGCCATGCGGTGCGGGGCCGGTCGGCGTAGACCTCGATGCCGAGGTTGTCGGAGTCCTGCAGATAGAGGGCTTCCGAGACCAGGTGGTCGGCGGCGCCGGGCCGGACGCCCAGCTGGCCGAGGTGGCGCGCGAACCGGCCCAGGGACGCTCGATCCGGCAGCAGGATGGCGAAATGGAACAACCCGGTGCGCGAGCGCCCGGGGACCGGACGGATCCCTCGGCGCTCGACGAGCTCGACGAGCTCGACCCCGCCGGGGGCGCCGAGTCGGGCGCCAGCGCTCGTCCGCTCGAGCACCTCGAGCCCGAGCACCTCCTGGTAGTAGTCGAGCGAACGGCCGAGGTCCGCGATCTGGAGTCGAACCGGTCCCAACGCGGTCTCGCCGGGCAGGCGGAATCCGGAGGGTGCTCGGCCATAGCTTCCGGGAGTCGCTGGTTGCGCCCCGGTGGCCTCACCGAAGATGCCTTGCGTCGAGACCGAGAGGGTCTCCCGAGTCGTCTTGTTCGTCATGGGGTGGGTTCCTCCGACGTCGAGATAGGAAGGCATGTCCGGCCGTTCCCAGGGTCGGATCGTACGAGTTGAGTTTGCGTGCCGAGCAGCAGGAGCTTTGGCGCGAACCGCAGCGAGGATTGGAACGACCTCGCGGTCATGCGCCGGAATCAAGAACCGCTGGAGCGAGCCGTTCGATTCCACGAACGACCTTCATCGGCCGCCCGGTCAACTTCTCGACTCGAAGAGGTGACTGACGCCCTCGGAGCCCGAGCCCCGATGGCTTGCTCGTGAGGCGTCGAAACCGCAGGTTCAGCCCATCGGTGCGGAAGTCACCGCATCCGTCGCCAGAACGAGAGCGTCCGCCCCCTTCCCAGCTCGACTTGTCGCAGGCGCTGATACCGGTCCTCCACATCGGGCGTAGGGTCCGGCTCGCGGCGCTTCACCTGCACCAGGAGATAGGCTGGAAGGTACTCGTCGCTGAAGGTCGTCGCGGGTCTTCGGAGGTCCTCAGCGCGTAGCAAGGACACGCTACGGCCGGTGATGAAGGGCACGATGGCCTCGATCGTCTCATCGGCTCCGACCACCGAGACGGAGCTACCGACAGGGAGCTCTGCCGCCATCGTCTCGAGAAAGGGCGAGAAGTCCTTCCGGGGCTCGAGAGGCGGCATGGCCACCAACAGTGCGCTCAGCGCAAAGCACGCCGCCGCGCCCCCAGCGCCCCAAAGCATCAGGTCTTCGCGTCGTCTCCTGGTCGCGCAGAGAATCGCCGCAGCCGCTGCCACGCCCACCACGAGAGCAGCCATCGCGGCGACCGTGACATTGTGCAGATAGGTCACCGTGGCGGCTGCCGGTAGCAGCGCGAACAGCACCAGCAGGGTCGCCTGAGTCCAGTCTCCGATGCGATACCAGCGGCCTCTTGGTGTCGCCTGGAGCCAGCCTGTGAGACGGTCTTCCACCGCGAGTGCCAGCAGCAGCATGAGCGGTGGCATCAGCGGCAGCAGATAGTTCTCTCGCTTGGTGGCCGCCATCGACAGGACTAGGAGTCCGCCCAGAGTCAACGCGGCAGCGTAGCGGCGCAGCTTTGCACAGGGCCTTGTCGACTGCCAGAAGGCGCGGCGGAAGAGGTCGAGAAAGGGCACCAACCAGGGGAGCACCGCGACGGGAACGGCCTTCAG
>JAGQSE010000205.1 GCA_020439725.1 Acidobacteriota bacterium | reverse complement strand
ACCAGGATGTTCGACGGCTTGAGGTCGCAGTGCACGACCATGTGCTGGTGCGCGACGTGGACGGCGTCGCACACCTTGAGGAAGAGGTCGAGCCGCTGGTCGAGATCCGGGTGGGCCTCGGCACAGTAGGTGCCCAGCCGGGTGCCTTCGACCGATTCCATCACCAGGTAGGGGAGGCCGTCCTCGGTGGCACCGCCATCGAGCAGCCGGACGATGTTGTTGTGCACCAGGTCGGCGAGGATCTGCTGCTCGGTGCGGAAGCGCCGGACGAAGTCCCCGGTGTCGAAGCCGCGCTTCAAGACCTTGATGGCGACGTCCTGCTCGAAACCGCCCTCGACACGGCTGGCGTGGTAGACGACCCCCATGCCGCCGCGGGCGATCTCACCCTCGAGACGGAAGGAGCCGATGCGCTCACCGCCGCGGTATTCCGGCGGCCGGCCGGCGATGAGGTCGAGCAGGGGTAGCTCGAAGAGGTCGTCGACTTCCGGTTCGAGCTCGAGATAGGCCTCGAGCTCCGAGCGCAGCTCGCGGTCCTGGCCGCAGTGCTCCTCGATGAACTCGCGACGTTCGTGGGGAGGGAGATCGAGGGCTCGATCGAGAAGCGTCTTGACCTCGGACCAGCGCTGATTCGTCATTTACAAAGCCGTTCTCGATCCGGTGTGCCTACACCCTTCCTAGCGCACCGCGAGCAGTTCCGGGGTCAGCCGGGAGTCTATGAATCCGACGTTTGGTCGCCGAGGCGTCGCCGGAGCCAGAACTTCGCGGTCCGCCATTCCCGCTTGACCGTCGACTCGGAGGTATCGAGCAGCTCGGCGATCTCGGTGACCTGGAGACCCAAGAAGAAGCGCAGGGTCACGACCCTCGCTTGCCGGGGTTCCATGGCCTCGAGCTCCTCCAGCGCGTCGTTGAGATCGATGAGGTTCGCACTGGTCGGCGTGTCCGCGAGCAAGCTCGAAATCCCGGAGTCGAAGGGGAGTGCCGACACTCCGCCGCCGCGCTTCACCGCGTTGCGCTTCCTCGCGTAGTCCACGAGGAAGTGCCGCATGACCTCCGCCGCGAAGTTGAAGAAGTCGACGCGGCTCTCTAGTTGCAGCTTTTCCTGGCCCCGCAGCCGGAAGTAGACCTCGCTCACCAGGGCCGTCGGTTGCAAGGTGTGCGTGTCCGACTCCCGGTGAAAGAAATAGCGGGCCATCCGGTGCAGGTCATCGAAGACCAAGGGCACCAGCTTGTCCAGCGCGGCGATATCGCCCGCGCTCCAGGCCTCCAAAAGGCCTGTGATCTCGCGCTCATCTCGAACCATTACAGAACTTAAGTATAGCCCACTCTGAGCCCTCCAAAGGGAGCTTTGCGGGGTTCCATGCCATTTCCCGTCACTTCCCGGGAAACGCCGGTTAGTGGTGGGTGAAGGTCGAACAAGGCGCGCCCAGACCTTCTCGTGAAACGGGCCCGGCCCCGTGCCGGGCCTCCTTTCGATCACGGGCCATGCGGCCCGACGAGGAGGCATCATGAACGTTTGCTTCTTGAACGACAGGATTCGTGTATCCATCGCGCTGGGCGGTCTCGCCCTGCTTCTCGCTACCTTCCCTGCCACCGCCAAGCCCACGGCCTGGCCTTGCTCCCACGCCACGTGGCTCGAGGCCGGTTCGGCCTGGACCTCTTCCGGTGAGCTCTCCGCCGACGGCGATGTCCTCGCCGTCACCATCGATCAACCTGGGTGGCTAGCCCTTCAGGCGAAAGCCGCCAGTACGCCGGCTGGTAAAGGCGCCGGAGTCACCGCCTGGCTCGAGCTCCTCGCCCCGTCTTGCGACGGGGACACGCTCGCGCCGATCCGCACCACGGCCTTCCTCGACCAGGGGCTGGTCGAAGTCCAGAGCGCCGGCACGCTCTTCCTGCGCATCGGATCGGTCGATCACGGGGGGCGAGACGTCGGACGGTCCTACCGTTTGAGCACTCAGCTGCTCACCTCCGAACCGGCCGCCGCGGTAGCCGGCGACGGTGGCCCGGGTTCCGGCACCGAGGATCCGGACACCGAGGTCGTGCCGATCCTCGGCCCCGGCCAGCCCGAGGTCCTCGTCGCCGGCGACGGCGATCCCGGCGACGGTACCGAGGACCGCGACGACGAGGTGGTTCCCATCGTGTTCCCCGGCGATGGCTGCTGGATCAGCGCCTATCGAGCGGTCGAGGCGGTGGGGCGGCTCCTTCCGACCAAGGACGGCGGCCCCGGTTCGGGCAGCGAGGATCCCGACGGTGAGGTGGTTCCCATCGTCTTCCCCGGTGGGGGCTGTCCGGCCGCCGTCGGTAGGTCGCGGATCGGCTCGTCGCGGATCGCGGTGCTCTTCGACGGGGACGGCGATCCGGGGGACGGCACCGAGGACCGCGACGACGAGGTCGTACCCCTCGTCGGTCCCAATGACCCCGACGGCACGGCGCTCACCTGCCAGGCCGGCGAACCCTCGAACGACTTCCTTCTCTGCGCTCTGGGTTTTAGCGCCTCCGGCTACGCCAGCGGGGAGATCGACGTCGTGCTCGGTCTCGACACCGACTACTACGCTTTCACGCTCACCGAGCTGAAGCATATTCAGATCACCGCCACCGGTGACGCCGCCGCGAGCGGAGTGCTCCTCGACTCACTGGGTCAGGTGCTGGCTACGGACACGGCCGGCACCGGCGCCGAGATCTTCACGCTCGACGCCACCCTGGTCCCGGGCTCCTACTATGTGCGGGTCGACGCCACCGAGAACCAGCAAGGCGCCTACGTTCTCCAGCTGACCGACGCCGGTCGGTCCTGAGAACGGGCCGCCTAGGCCCAACACGAAGGCCCCTGCTCGGGTGAGTGGGGGCCTTCGTGTTTTTTCCAGGGAAGAGGTGGATCGGAAGCCGGGGAAAGCGCGGCAGTCCGGCCGGACTCCGCTGCTTCCGGCTTGCCGTGACCTCAGCCGGCGTTGCGGCGGGCTTCGAGGTTCTTGCGGCGGGCCTCGAGGCGGCGGGCGGCGGCGGGGGAGGGGGCGGCGGCGAGAATGGTGCGCACTTGCTCGGGGGCCAACGGAGACGTCTCGAGGAGGTCGAGGAGGCACCAGGTGCGATCGCTGGCGGAGGGTAGGAGCTCGATCAACGACAGGGCTTCGCTGAGCGAGTCGAAGGCGCGGTGTTCGAGGATGCGGTGCATCGCGCGGCGTGGCGCCCAGGAGCTCGTGAGGTCGGTGAGGAGGGCCCTTCGGCCCGCGGCACCCGCGGCGCGGAGCTCGCCGGGGGAGTCCTCGAGACGCAGCAGGACGTCGAAGTCGCGCTCCTCCTCGGGCGACCGCCGGCGGCGCGGCCGGGGGGCCTCGGGCCGCTGGCCGGGAGGAAGGCCTACCGAGGAGCGAGGGTACGACCCGGGAGCGCTCCGGGCCGGCTGAGCCGGCTTTGAAGGTCCCGGGCTCGTCGGCGGCTGCGTCTCGACCGTAGGTGGCTTCGGAGCTTGAGCGGGTGAGCGAACCGGGGTAGACGCGGTCGCCGGCTGTCCACTTCCAGACGGATGCGGGGGACTCGAGAGTTCTATGGCCTTCTTCTCGGCAACCGAATCCTGCGACCCCGAAGGAGCGGGTACCTCGGAAGCCGTATCTGGCGTCGCTGTAACACGAGCGGGTGTGGCGAGATGGGCTGCGGCAGCGCCGGCCGCGACCACTGCGGCACCGGTGGTGCCCACGGTCGTGGTGCGACCGGGCGGCTCCGGCTCGGCCGGCTCGGTCAGCTCGGTGAGCGAGATGCCAGAGGCGAGGGGGATGGTGACCGAGGGGCCTGACGCCTCGACGTCGCTCTCGGAGCCCGGTGCGGCAGACGCCTTGTGTTGGCTCGCCGCCCGCATCCGGGAGATCAGCTCCCCGACGACACGCTCGGTGCTTTGGGGCGACGTCTCCGCTTCCGGCGCCTGGGTTGGTTTGGAGCCCGAGCCGCCGGGTTTCACCGTCGCCACGGTCTTGCCAGCCTCGGCCCCCATGGCGTTCGCCGCGACCGCCACCTGGTCCCCGGCCTCCCGCTCGCTGGCCTCGCGCTCGAGGACCTCGACCATGAGCGTCGCCCAGGGACCCTGGAGACCCACCCGACGGCCCAGCCGGATCGTCTTGGCGAGCTGACGGAGCTCGTGGGGCGAGGCCTCGGCGACCTTCTTGAGCGTGGCACGAAGCGCCTTCTCCCAGGGCGTCAGGTGGGCGTTGGGATCGAAGAGGCGTTCGAACCATTGGCCCGCGGACGCCTCTCCCAGCGCCTGTACCACCCGTCGGCGCTCGGTCGAGCTCCGCACCTCGAGCAATGGCCAGGCACGGCCCACCAGGCGAAGCCGCTCGGCGGCGGAGTGCTCGGCCGCCAGGTCCCTGAGGAGATTCTCGAGCTTGGTGTCTTGGTAGCTCACGTTGATCACGCCCTGCGCGAGGGGAGCTCGGGCAGGTCACACCCTGTCCTAGGCGGATCGGGGCGATCCCGCACCGGTCGGTGGCTCACCCTCGGGATGCGTCCTGGCTACTCGCGCCGCCAGGTTCTGCGCGGCGGCATTGGGCAGCGCACCGATGCCCTTCAAGAAGTCCTGGAGATCGACGCCGGCGAGCTGCTGGAGGATCGGTCCGAGCTGCGCCAAGACCTGGACCACGTCCTCGGTGAGCCGCGCTGCGCCGGTGCCGGAGCCGGCGGCGCCGCCCTGCGAGATGATCGTCGTGGCGCCGGCCCGGGACAGCGGTTCGGACACCGCCGCGGCGATCTCGGGGAGCACCTTCAAGGCCTCGATCGACAGACCCGCCTCGTTGTACAGCTTGAACGCTTCCGCCAGCAGGCGCCGAGCCTTGGCTTCCGCCTCGCCGCGGGCCTCGATGGCGGCGGCTTCGGCCAGACCCTCGGCACGTACCGCGGCGGCGATCTCCTCGCGCCGGCGGCGCTCGGACGCGGCCTCCTGCTCGACCCGGTACTTGTTGGCGTCGGCCAGCCGCTCGGTCTCGAAGCGTTGCGCCTCGGCCTTCTCGCGCACCGTCGCGTTGAGCTCGAGCTTGCGCCGCTCGACCTCGCGCTCGGCGATGCCGATGTCTTGAACCTTGGTCTCCATCTCGCCGGCCTTGGTGGCCTGGGCGTTGGCTACGTCGACCTCCTCGCGGATCGCCGCCTTCTTGAGCGACAGCTTCTTCTCCGAGTCGGCGATCTCGGTGTCGACGTTGAAGCGCTGCTGCTCCTTGGCCCGGCGGGCGCTCTCCTCCTCGATGCGGGCGTCGCGATCGGCGTTGGCGGTCGCGATGCGCGCCTGCTTGAGCGCCTCCTGGATCTTCGGCTGGCCGAGGGCGTCGAGATAGCCCTGGTCGTCCTGGATCTCCTGGAAGACGAAGCTCTTGAACTCGAAACCCATGGCCTCGAGGTCCTGGTGCGCCTCTTCTCGGACCTTCTCTTGGAAGGACTTCTGGTCGCGGTACAGGGTTTCGACGGTGAGGGTGCCGATGATCCCGCGGAGGTGACCGGCGACGGTCTCCTGGATGGTCGAGCGGATCTGCTCGACGGGCGTGCCGAGGAAGCTCTCCGCCGCCCGCCGGATCTCTTTGATGGTGGCGCGGATCTTGACCTGGGCGACGGCCTTGACGTTGATCGGGACGCCCTGCTCGGTGTAGACGTGGGGCAGGTTGATCTCGAGGGTCATCATCTTGAGCGACAGCCGCTCGAAGGACTCCCACCCGGGCCAGATGAACGTGCCGCCGCCGCGGACGATGCGAAAGCCCGTGGCTTCGCCTTCGTCGTCGGTCACCTTGCGACCAAAGAGCTTGCGCCGGCCGAAGACGATCAGGGCCTCGTCGGGACCGGCTTTCTTGTACCGTGACTTGAGGAGCAGATAGAGAAAGACCAGGACGGCGAAGAAGAAGACCAAGAAGCCCGCCGCCGAAGACAGGGCGCCGAAGATGCTCATGCTGGATTCCTCCCGCGAAATGTTAGCACGCGCTCCAGGTCGCGATGGGCCTTTGGCGGGGCGCTCGGGTCACGGCGCCGCGGGTCGCCAGGACCGGGGAAATCTCCGTCCGACCTCCGTCCCTCCCGGTGCTATGATCCGCCGCACCATGGCACCCAAGATGCTGGACTACAACGCGACGCTGGTCGAGCGCGTCGACTACACCCCGGCCCTGGCCACCTTCAAGGTGCGTCTCGATCCTGGTCTCGAGCCGGCGCCGCCGCGCTACCTGGCAGGGCAGTACATGGTCCTCGGGCTCAACAACGAGGAGCGTCCGGAGCTCGGTTCGGTACGGCGGCCGATGTCGATCGTCTCGGCGCCGGAGGAGACCGGCTCGCTCGAGTTCTACATCCGCTTCGTCAGCCATCCCGAGTCGGAGAACCCGCTGACCCACCTGTTGTGGAAGCTGCGCGAGGGCGCGCGGATCTTCTGCGGCACCAAGATCACCGGCCGCTTCACCCTCCAGGACACGGTGGGTGCCGACGATCCCCGGATCAAGGTGTGCGTGGCGGCGGGAACCGGCCTCGCACCCTTTCTCTCCTTCGTGCGCAGCGAGGTGTTGCGCGACCCCAAGGCCGACCTGTCGAACTTCGTCATCCTCCACGGTGCCTCCTACCCGGCGGACCTCGGCTATCGCGACGAGCTGGCAGGGTTGGTGGGCCACCACGGCCTGCATTACATGGGGACGGTGAGCCGGCCGAAGGAAGCGCCCGAGTGGAGCGGCGATTGCGGTCGCGTCGAGGACTACTTTCTCCCCGAGCGCCTCGCCGAGGTGGAGAAGCGGTTGGGGCTGGCCGAGGGCGGTTTCACCTCGCAGACCGCGACGGTCTTCATCTGCGGTCTCCAGGGAACCATCGGCCAGACGGTGATGCGCCTGGTCGACCGCGGCTTCGTCCCCGAGAACCGGCGCCTGCGCACCGCTCTAGAGGTCGATGAGAGCATCGCGTCGAGCCTTTTCTTCGAGCAGTACGACACGACGCCGGTGATCGACGTCCGCAACGACGAGCTGCTGGCGGATCTGCGCACCCGCCTGCGCGGCGCTCTCGGCAGCTAGGCGAGAGCGCCCGAGCCGCGGCGCTCAGTCGAGGCGGATCCGTGCGTCGCCGGAGCCGACGTCGACCTCGACGACGGCGCGCCCGGCGCCGCTCTTCCAGTTGAGCGCCTTGTGGACGAGGCCCGAGCCTTCGACCTTGCCGCCGTCGACGTAGAGCTCGGCGGCGCCCGCGTTGACGTCCAGGTTGACCGCCCGGACATCCCCCCTCGAGAAGCTCAGATTGACGTCTCCGGCCCCAACGTCGACCTCGACGTCGGCGGCCACCTGCTTCATGAACACGTCGCCGACCCCGACATCGATCTCGAGCGGCAGCATCTGAGGCACCTCGAGGTGCGTCGACACCGAGATGTGCCGCGAGGAGATGCGCGAGGTGCCGGTGACCCGCAACCTCAGGACGGTGTTGTCGCGGACCCAGGAAAGCCCGATCTTGCGGGCGGCGTCGGCGCAGCGGTCCTGCTCGCCGGAGTCGCAGCGGACCGTGACCACGGCTTTGGCTTCGGTGCCTGCGGTGCCCACCACCTCGAGGTCGCCGATGCGCAGGATGGCGTGGACCGAGGCGGCATCGCCGGTGGGGATGGCCTGCTCGAACGTGCGGATCGAGTCTGGAGAGGCGGTCTCGGCGGCCATCTCCGCTGGCGCCTCACCGGCTGGCGCTTCCTCCTGCGCGCGGGCGACGGCGAGTCCCGGGGCGAGGAGCAGGGCCAGCAGCAGGGCCGGGACGGGTGCGGTCGGTCTACGCTTCATGATCACCTCCCAGGAGCGGCGCCGGTCCGGTTCGACGCCGACAAAGACCCGGCAAGCCTATCGAAGATCGCGCTACGCCGCTGGCGGAAGGGCCGACACGGCACCGGGGGACTCCTCCTGTAGACTCTCGGCGGGACTTCGGCGGCGCTCGCCGACGGCTCGTGACCGAGGAGGAGAACCCATGGATCGTTCGTACCCGCCCCCCCGACCCTCGAACCGCTGGCTCGCCGCCCTCGTGACCTTGGGGCTCGTGCTACCGCTCACCGCCTGCTCGGTCAATCCGGCCACGGGCCGCAGCCAGCTGATGCTGATCTCCGAGGCCCAGGAGATCCAGATGGGGCGCGAGGCGGATCCGCAGATCGTCGCCCAGTTCGGGCTCTACCCGGACCAGAAGATCCAGGACTACGTCTCGGCTCTGGGTCACGACCTGGCCGCAGAGTCCGAGCGCCCCGATCTCGAATGGCATTTCAAGGTCCTCGACGACCCGCTGGTCAACGCCTTCGCGCTCCCCGGCGGCTACGTCTACATCACTCGCGGCATCATGAGCCATCTCGAATCGGAGTCCGAGCTCGCCGGCGTCCTCGGTCATGAGATCGGCCACGTCGTCGCTCGGCACAGCGCCAACCAGCTGAGCAAGCAGCAGCTGGCCACCGCCGGGCTGATCGTCGGCGCCGTCCTGCTCGATCCCGAGGACCGGTATCTCGCGGGCCTCGCCGGCGTCGGCATGCAGCTGGCCTTCTTGAAGTTCAGCCGGGACGACGAGCGCCAAGCGGACGACCTGGGCCTGCGCTATCTCGACCGAGCAGGCTTCGACCCGCGGCCGATGCCCGAGGTCTTCAACACCCTTGGCCGCGTGGCGGCGGCGAGCGGCGGCAGCGGCATGCCCAACTGGCTGGCCACCCACCCGGCGCCGGAGAACCGCGTCGGCCGCCTCGAAGCGCAAATCGCCGATCTCGAGGGGCCCTTCGACGGTCGGCCGGTGGGCCGCGAGCCCTATCTGCGCGAGATCAATGGCCTGACTTTCGGCGACGATCCGCGGCAGGGGTTCTTCAAAGGCAACGTCTTCTACCACCCGGACCTGGCGCTCCAGATCGAGTTCCCGGAGGGCTGGAAAACGCAGAACACGCGCTCGGCGGTGATGGCTTTGAGCCCCGACGAGGACGCGATGATGGTTTTCACCCTCGCCGATCAGGAAAGCCTCGAGGCGGCCGAGAACGCCTTCTTCGAGGCCGATACCGTCGTTCGCGGTGAGCGCTTCGCGCCGGCCATCCGGGGATTCTCGAGCATCGGCCGCTCCTTCGAAGCGAGCGGCCAGATGAAGGTCAAGGGCAAGGTGGCCTTCATCGAGGGCAAGAACCGCATCTTCCAGCTCCTCACCTACGGCACCGACGCGCGGTGGAGCCGCTACGACGACCGCGTCGTGCAAGCCATCGGCAGCTTCGAGGAGCTCACCGACCGGCGCTTTCTCGGTGTCCAGTCGGCCAAGCTGCGGATCGTCAAGATCGACCGGGCGATGCCCCTCGAGGAGTTCCAGCGCCGCTACCCGTCGAGCGTCGACTTGACGACCCTGGCGATCATCAACGAGGTCGAGGAGGGGGCGACGCTGCCCGCGGGAACGCTGGTCAAGCGGGTGGTGGGCGGCGAGATCCCCTGAGGCCCGGCCCCGGGGGCGGACCCACCGACGAAACGCAAACGGGCCGGGGTGTGATCGCCCCGGCCCGTGGTGTATCTGGGGTCCGACCCGGCTCGCTGAGCCGGATCGAGGTCCGTCAGCGACAGGTCTGGTTGCCGCTCGGGCCCCGGCACTTGTTCGAGCAGCAATCACCGTTGCTCGAACAGGCGTCGCCGGGCTGACCGAGGGTGCAACCACCACCCGTGCAGACCGGATCCGAGAAGCACGCGAAGTCCGCGCAGTCGACCTCGCCGTTGCAGTCGTTGTCGAGGCCGTCGTTGCAGATCTCGGCGCCGGTGGCGCAGTCCAGACCGCAGTTCGAGCAGTTCTCGGCACCTTCGCAGGTCAGGTCGCCGCAGCAGAAGCTGCCCGGGAGCGTCGGCACGTCGGTGCAGCTGGCGCCGCCGGTGGTGCATCGGCTATCGCTGCACGGGACCGGGTTGGAGCCGCCGCCGTCGCCGCAGCAGTAGCGGTTGCTGGGCTTGCCGCCCTGGACACCGTTGCAGTCGGCGGCGCAGTTGCTGCAGTTCTCACCGTCGCCGGCCTCACACACGCCGTTGCCACACACCGCACCGCTGTTCGAGCCGGAGATGCAGTCGTTGGGGCAGTTGCCGCAGTCCTCGCCGATCTCGCACAGACCGTCGTTGTCGCAGATCGGGCAGCCCGAACAGCCGCTGGTGTCGAAGCCGTCGCAGGTCAGGTTGCAGGCGAGGGTACCGCCGCCGGTGCAGCTCTGGCTGCCACAGGTGGCGCCGCCCAGGTCACCGCCGTCGCACACCTCGGTGCCTTCGATCACACCGTTGCCACAGGTCTGGGCGCATGCCTGGGGAATGGTGAAGTCCTCGGTGACCGACAGGCTGTTCGAGCTACCGCCGTCGTTGGCGTTGACTCCGAGGCCGCGCTTGGCGAAGGCCTCCCAGATCAGGCACTGGTTGGCACCGCCGTTGTTGGTCTGGTCGGCGAGCAGGATGGCGTCGCGGGCGTCGACGAAGGTCGGGTTGCAGGGCTGGAGCTTGAGCCCGTCGACCACCAGCTGGAGCGCCAGGTTGTTGCCGCCGGTGCCCTGGTACAGGTCGGAGTCGAAGCCGTAGGTGTCGACCAGGTTCCAGTACATCTCCCACACCATGGCGGTCCACACGGAGCCGACACCGTGGGGCACGGCGACGCCGGCGATGTCCTCATAGGTGTGGGGGTTGACCGCCAGGTCGGTGCTGTACGGGTACTGCCGGATACCGGCCCCGTTGCTCGGCTCATAGTTGACATAGGTGCCGATGCCGCGGGCGTCGGTGCCCTGGTCTCCGGTCTTGGCGGTGAGGACCAGAGCGAGGAAGTCGCTCCAGCCTTCGCCGGCCTGCTGGTCGCCACTCAGGCAGTTCGAGTTGCCCGAGCCACCGGTCAGACGGGTCGAGAGGCCGTGGCCGTACTCGTGGGCGATGACGCCGTTGTCGAAGTCGCTGTCGCGGGTCGGGATCGTCGAGCCGGCGAACTTGACCGTCGCGGTCACGCCGGAGCCGAGGGCGCCCTTGAGGACGTCGCCGTCCCCCTGGCCGATGAACACCGACGAGATGTTGATGGTGTTGTCGGTGCCTCCCATGATGATCACGCCGTCACCGGCGTTGTTGACCACGATGGCCGCCGCGGCGCCGGCGTTCTGTGCGTTCTTGACCTTGACCGTGAAGGCACAGGTGCCGCGGTCGATGAGCGCGATATGACCCGGTGTGAAGCCGACGAAGCTCTCGCAGCCGTCGCTGGCCGGAGCCGTGCCGTCGGCCGCCAGCTCGACGGTGCCGCTGACGCCGGTCTCGTCCAAGGCGGGACCGAACTCGGCACCGGCGGCGGTGTAGTCACCGGCGATGGCGGCGGGCGACGCCACGGTCACCAGCTGATCGGCCACCGGGGTCCAGATGTACATCTGCATCCGCGGATGGGCATCGAAGGGCCCTCCCTCGGGCGGCGTGGCGAAGTTCGCGTTGTTCGTGCCCGAGCCGTCCTGGGCGTCGGCGCGGACCGAGTCCGAGGCCGAACCGCCGCGGCCGTAGTTGTTCTCCTGGAAGTTGCCCGAGACCTCGTCGAAGCCGTAGTGGTAGAGGATGTCGTGGACGATGTTGTTGGCGTAGAACAGGTTGACGATGGCCGCATCGAG
>JAGQSE010000204.1 GCA_020439725.1 Acidobacteriota bacterium | reverse complement strand
ATCGGCACGTCGGTGCGGATCATGCCGGACGCCATGGCGCGCCGCGCCGGGTTGGCCGAGGGGCCGTCGACCTCCACCTTGGGCTCGTGATCGAGCGAGGGGCCGCGGTCGAGCACGCGGCCGTCACCGGCGAACACCCGCCCTAGCACGCTCGGCGAGAAGACCGCCTTCGGTGCGTGGCCCAGGAACCGGACGCGGCTGCGTGTCGACAGGCCCTCGACCCCGGCGAAGACCTGCAGCGACGCCTCGCCGTCACCGACGCGCACGACCTGAGCGAGGCGCGGCAGGGTGTCCCCCTCGCTGACCACTGCGAGGTCGCCGAAGCGCGGGCCCTCGGGGTCGTCGGCGGTCTCCTTCGGCAGGGCGATGCGGATCACCCCGCCGATGATCGACAGCACCCGGTCATAGGTTATCGCGATGTCCGCCAAGCCGTCGTCTCCCCGTCAGCCCACCATGCCGTCGCTCAGCAATCGACCCACACCACGGCGAGTCCGCCCTGGGAGGTCTCCTTGTACTTGTCGGACATGTCCTTGCCGGTGAGGTAGAGCGCCTTGATCACCTCGTCGAAGCTCGGCCGGGCCGGCTCGTCGCCACGCAGCATGGTCAGCCGGACGGCGTTGACCGCCTTGTTGGCGGCGAGCGGGTTGCGGTTGATGCAGGGCACCACCACGAGGCCCTTCACCGGATCGCAGGTCAGGCCGAGATTGTGCTCGAGCGCCATGGCACCTGCGTTCAGCACCTGGGTCACCGAGCCGCCGAGCGCCTGGGTCAGGCCGGTCGCGGCCATCAGGCTCGCCGCCCCGACCTCGCCCTGGCAGCCGACCTCGGCCCCGGAGATCGAGGCGTTCTCCTTGTACAGGATGCCGATGGCCCCGGCGGTGAGCAAGAAGCGGAGCACCCCTTCCTCGTCGGCACCGGGGACGAAGCGGACATAGTAGTGGAGCACCGCCGGGATGATGCCCGCGGCGCCGTTGGTCGGCGCCGTCACCACCCGGCCCCCGGCGGCGTTCTCCTCGTTGACCGCGAGCGCGAAAAGGTTGACCCAATCGAGCACGGTCAACGGGTCTTTGACGGCGTCCTCGGGCCGGCTGATCAGCTCGGCGTAGAGCTTGGGGGCGCGCCGCGGCACCCGCAGCGAACCGGGAAGCACTCCCTCCTGGCGGCAGCCGCGGACGACGCAGTCGCGCATCGCCTGCCAGATCTCGAGCAGCCGCCGGCGGATCTCCTCGGGCCCCCGCCAGCACTCCTCGTTGTGCCACATCAGGCGGTGGATGGGCAGACCGTGCTCCGCACCCAAACGCATCAGGTCGGCGCCGCTGGAGAAGGGGTAGGGCAGCACCGTGGTGTCCTTGACCAGCCGATCCTCCTGGGCATCCTGCGAAGAGACGACGAAGCCACCACCGACGGAGTAATAGATGCGCTGCTCGAAGGGTTCTGAGCCGTCCGTTCCGTCGCTCGGGGCGAAGGCCGAGAAGCGCATCCCGTTGGGGTGATAGGGCAGACTCTGGCGGCGCTGGAAGAGCAGGTCCCGCGCCTCGACGAAGGCGATGTCGTGGCGGCCCATGAGCCCCAGGCGCTCGAAGTCGCGGATGCGCGCCAGGTAGCCGTCCACGGCATCCGGGTCGAGCCCCTCCGGGGTGTGCCCCTCGAGACCGAGCAGGACCGCCCGATCGGTGCCGTGTCCCTTGCCGGTGAGCGCCAACGAGCCGAAGAGCTCGACTTGGACCCGGGTCACCCGGCTCAGCTGCCCCTGGCGATCGAGGCGCTCGCCGAACAGGCGCGCTGCGCGCATCGGACCCACCGTGTGCGAGCTCGAAGGGCCGATACCGATCGTGAACAGGTCGAAGACACTGAGTGCCAAGGCGTCCTCCGGCGCGCATTGTACGCGCCTCCAGGCGGCCCCTCAAGGGAGCCGAAGCCGCTGCTATACTGCCCTCCGCGAAGACGGACGGCGGCGCCTCAGGGCGCCGATTTCCATCTAAGGAGCCCTTCAGAATGACCCCGACCGAAGCTCGAAACGAGACTCATCACCGACTGATCATCGTCGGTTCCGGCCCCGCGGGACTCACCGCGGCGCTGTATTCCGCCCGTGCCGACCTGGCGCCGCTGGTGCTCGAAGGCAACCAGCCCGGCGGTCAGCTCACCATCACCACCGACGTCGAGAACTTTCCAGGCTTTCCCGAAGGCATCCTGGGACCCGAGCTCATGGACCGGATGCGCGAGCAGGCCCGGCGCTTTGGTGCCCTCGTCAAGTTCGAGGCGGCCACCGAGGTGCACCTCGACGAGCGGCCTTTCCGCATCGTCACCGACGGCGACACCTACTACTCCGACAGCCTCGTCGTCGCCACCGGCGCCTCGGCCAAGCTCCTGGGGCTGCCTTCCGAAGGCCACCTCATGGGCTATGGCGTCTCCGCCTGTGCCACCTGCGACGGCTTCTTCTTCCGTGGCAAGGAGGTGATGGTGGTGGGCGGCGGCGATTCCGCCATGGAAGAGGCCACCTACCTCACCAAGTTCGCCACCAAGGTCACCATCGTCCACCGCCGGAGCGAGCTTCGTGCCTCGAAGATCATGCAGCAGCGCGCCCTCGACAACCCCAAGATCGACTTCCTGTGGAACGCCCAGGTGGTCGAGATCCTGGGGACTCGCGAGGACGGGGTCCACGCGGTACGGATCACCGACACCACCACCGGCGATGAGCGCGAGGTGCCGACACAGGGCGTCTTCCTCGCCATCGGTCACTCGCCGAACACGCAGATCTTCCGCAACTCCCTCGAGATGAACGACATCGGCTACATCCACGTGCAGAGTCCGTCGACCCGCACCAACGTCGCTGGGGTCTTCGCCTGTGGGGACGCGGTGGACCCGACCTATCGCCAGGCGATCTCCGCCGCCGGCACCGGCTGCGCCGCCGCCATCGACGCCGAACGCTGGCTCGAGGCCCAGGAACGATGACCGGCCGACCGCGCACGCTGGGCGCTCTCAAGGCCGCCGGCTACCACCCGCGAACGGTCAAGCAAGAGCTGCGCGCCAACCTGGTCGAGGCGCTGTCGAGCCATCGCCGGATCTTCCCAGGGATCGTCGGCTATGACCGCACGGTGATCCCCGGCGTGCTCAACGCGCTGCTCGCCGGCCACGACTTCATCCTGCTCGGTCTGCGCGGCCAGGCCAAGACGCGGATCCTGCGCGCCTTGGTCGATTTCCTCGACGACGAAGTCCCGGTTCTCGAAGGCAGCGAGCTCAACGACGACCCGCTGGCGCCGATCTCGACCTGGGGGCAACGGCTGGTCGCCGAGGCCGGCGACGAGGCGCCGGTCGCCTGGTGGCCGCGCGAGGAACGCTACAACGAGAAGCTCGCGACCCCGGACGTCAGCATCGCCGACCTGCTCGGCGATATCGACCCGATCAAGGCGGCGACCCGCAAGCTGACCTTCGCCGATCCCGAGGTCATCCACTTCGGCATCATCGCCCGCACCAACCGCGGGATCTTCGCCATCAACGAGCTCCCGGACCTGGCGCCGCGCATCCAGGTGGGTCTGTTCAACATCCTCGAGGAGCGCGACCTGCAGATCCGCGGCTTTCCCGTGCGCATCCCCCTCGACCTGTTGATGGTCTTCTCCGCCAACCCCGAGGACTACACCAACCGCGGCAGCATCA
>JAGQSE010000203.1 GCA_020439725.1 Acidobacteriota bacterium | reverse complement strand
CCTTGTAGCAGGTCTCCATGTCCGACAGGTTGAGGTCGGTGAACATGTTCGAAAGCGTCGTCAGGAGCCGATTGCCGACGTAGTGCCAGAAGAAGAGGACCCGGTGCGGTCCCCCGAGGAACCGCGAACCGTAGACCACGTCGGCGGAACCGTCGACGATGGGCCTGAGAAGCACCGGATAGTCCTCGGGGCTGTACTCGAGGTCCGCGTCCTGGACCAGCAGCACGTCGCCGGAGGCAGCGGCGAACCCGGACCGCACCGCGGCCCCCTTGCCGCGGTTGACCTCGTGCTCGACATAGACGAAGCCCGGCTCGCCGGCCTGCTTCGGGGCGTCCTGCAGGCCGCGGAGCAGCTCGCGAGTGCCGTCCGTCGAGCCGTCGTCGACGACGACGATCTCGAGGCCGTAGCCCTCGGGCAGAGGCGCAGCACGCACCCGGCGGAGGACTTCCTCGATGGTGGCCAGCTCGTTGTAGGCGGGGACGACGACGGACAGCGTGGTCATGGCGGCGTGGATCTTAGCAGCCGAACGCCGTGAAGAAACCCCTGGGAGGAGTGCATATCGACATCCCGTGATATGCTGCTGCAGCAAGACGGGAGGGTGAAGGTGGAGGCCGAAACCGAACGCGCCGGGCAATTCGAAGGGAGCTTGGCGCTGGCCGCAGGACGGACCGGTGCCACGTTCCGGTCGCTACCGCCGGCCGCCGCCGAGCACCTTGCGAACACTTCTCCGGGCGCCGGGCGGGCGCCGGTGCCGACTCCCCGGGAACGCCCACCCAAGGCCCCCAAGCCCGGTGCCGAGCTCGCGTTCCACCTCGGTTCGGCCGCTCTCTTCCTCCTCCTCACCGTCCTCTTCCTGCGCCCTCCCTTCGCCGATCTCGACCATCGTATCGTCGGCGACCCGGGGGATCCGGTGTTCAATCTCTACGTCCTGCGCTGGGGCTCGGAGCACCTCACCGCCCCCTCGGGATACTGGAACGCCCCGTTCTTCCACCCGACGCCGGATACGACGTCACTCTCCGACGACCTGGTCGGCCCCGCGGTCCTCATCGGCGGCCTCCGCGCGCTGGGCGTCGACACCGTCTCCGCCTTCAACCTGCTCTACCTCCTGTCCTTCGCCGCCGCCGGCTGGAGCGCGTCGTGGGTGGCCCGCAGAGTCGGGCTCGGCGTCACCGGGGCCCTGGTGACCGGCCTGTGCTTCGCCTTCGCCCCCTACCGCTGGGACCAGATGTCGCACTTCCAGATCCTTCTGGTGGCCTTCGTCCCGATCGTCCTGTGGAGCTTCGACCGGCTGCTCGCTCACCGCGACGGCAAATCCGTCGCCCTCTTCCTCGCCGCCTACGCCTGCCATCTTTCCGGGAGCCTGTACCTGGCGCTGATGATCCACCCGGCGCTGCTGGTCATCCTCCTGTACCACTGGCGCGACCTGCGCGATCTCGACGGCAAGGCGACGAGGCGGTTGTTCGGCGCCGGCATCGGTGCGGCTCTCATCCTCACCTCGGTCGCGCTGCCCTACTGGACCGCGGACCCGGGTTTCGAAACGCTGCGCCATCCCCCCGAGTGGCGCACCTACGCCGCCACCTTTGCCAGCTATTGGACGCCGCCCGCCGTCAGCCGCTGGTTCGGCGACTGGACCCAGCCCTGGGTCCGTCCCGAGAACGCTCTGTTCCCGGGTCTGTCGACGCTGCTCCTCGCCGGCGGCTACCTGCTGTGGCGATACCGGGGAAGCACCTGGGGGCGAAGGGCCCGAGCACGGCTCGGCGGCGGTGGGGCCGGCTTCCGCTGGGCCCTCCACGCAGCGCTCGCCGTCGCCGGTCTCGGCCTCCTGGTCGGTGACCTCGGGGTCCTCGTCGCTCATGGCCGCCACGGTGGACCGGTGTCCGGCGCGGTCGCCGCCCTGAGCACCACCCTGGTGGGTCTCGGTCTGCTCGGATGGCTGGGGCTCCGTCGTCGCCAGCGCGGCTCCTGGCGCCGGGCCCTCCCGACCTCTCCCCGCTGGCTACCCGCCTGGGACGGGGAGCTGGTGGGCGTCCTCCTGGTCTGCCTGGCCCTGGGCCACGTCGCGGTCTTCGATCCGCTGGGGCATTTCGTCCCAGGTTTCGACCGCCTGCGGGTCCCGGCGCGCTTCTTCGTCCTGTCGATCTTCTGTCTGGCCTTCTTCGCCGGCCGGGGCGCCGACGCCCTGGCGGCCGCCCTCCGCCGGCGGCTTCCCCTGGCGCCGCCCGTCGCCGCGAGCCTGGTCGCCGGGACGCTCGTGCTGCTGGTCGCTGCCGAGCTGCGGCCGCTGCCCTTGCCGTGGGTTTCGCTCCCCACCGCCGACGCCGCTGGCCCCGCCTACGCCTGGCTCGCCACCCAGGACGATGTCGGGGCGATCTTCGAGGCACCGTGCTACCGCATCGACGACGATCTGCGCTGGATGTGGCTACAGCCCCTCCATGGCAAGCCGCTGGCAAACGGCTACAGCGGCTATTTCCCGCCGGGCTACCAGACCCTCAAAGACCACGCCTGCTGGCCGCTGCCGGACGCCGAAGGCCTCGACCGGCTGCGCTCCCTGGGAGTCACCCACCTGGTGGTCCACCCACCCAGCGAGTGGCAGCAGCGATGGATGCGCAAACAGGTTTGGGCCTTCGCCTCGAGCTCCGGTCTCGAAGAGCTCTACTCGCAGGATCTGGTACGTGTCTTCCGCCTCGGCCCCATGCCCCCGGCGACCGGGCAAGGCGCCCGCAAGGCCCCGCCGCGAGACGGTTGACCCGAAACCCCGAGCCGGGGTATCCTACGCCTGCTTACCGCCTGTTCTACGGTCGGCTCGCCCATCGTCGGGTGCCGCCACCCAGCGGCCCGACCCGCGATCGGTAGGACCCGAAAGCCACACCACCCGACCACCCGATCCGAGACAGCAACCACGACCGAGGAGCACCTTCGAATGGCCAAAGCCACCCTCACCGATAGCAAGTCTCCCGCCGACCGCGAAAAGGCCGTCGACAGCGCCCTGGCGCAGATCGAGCGGCAATTCGGCAAGGGCGCGATCATGCGCCTGGGACAACAGGACACCCTCTCCATCGCCGCGATTCCCACCGGCTCCATCGCCGTCGACCATGCCATCGGCATCGGCGGCTTTCCGCGCGGCCGCGTGGTGGAGGTCTACGGTCCCGAGTCCTCGGGCAAGACCACCCTCGCCCTGTCGGTGGTCGCCCAGGCGCAACGCGCCGGCGGCGTCGCCGCTTTCATCGACGCCGAGCACGCCCTCGACGCCGAGTACGCCGCCAAGCTCGGCGTCGACATCGACAACCTGCTCGTGTCGCAGCCGGACAACGGTGAGCAAGCCCTCGAGATCGCCGAGCTGCTGGTGCGGTCGAACTCCATCGACGTGGTGGTCGTCGACTCGGTGGCGGCGCTGGTGCCGCGGGCCGAGCTCGAGGGCGAGATGGGCGACTCCCACGTCGG
>JAGQSE010000202.1 GCA_020439725.1 Acidobacteriota bacterium | reverse complement strand
CTCGCCCGCGGCGCCGTCCTGGCGGTCCCCACCGAGTCGTCCTACGGTCTCGCGGTCGATCCGCGCAACCCCGAGGGGGTGGCGGCGGTATACCGTGTCAAGGGTCGCGGCGCGGAGAAGGCCCTGCCCGTCGCGGTCGCCGGTCGCCACCAGCTCGAAGCTCTCGGGGTGGTGGCGCCGGCGGAGGTCGTGGCCCAGCTCGAAGCGCGGTGGCCGGCGGCGTTGACGGCGGTCCTGCCACTTCGCGCACCGTTGCCCGCGGCGCCCGAGACCGCTACCCTGGCCGTCAGGGTGCCGGCCCACGAGGGGCTCCGCGCGCTGCTCGAGGAGCTGGGCCCGCTCACCGTCACCAGCGCCAACCGGAGCGGCGAGCCGCCGATCCTCGATCCGGCTCGGGTGGCCGAGCTGCTGGGCACGAGCGGGGGGATGGTGGTCGATGGCGGTATCCTCGCCGGTGGCCCGCCGTCGACGCTGGTGGTCTGGGAGGACGGTGGCTGGCAGGTGCTGCGCCGGGGACGCTACCCGGTGGCGGACCTGATCGGCCCGCGAGAGACTTGATCCGCGCCGCGGAATGACGCACGGTTCGGACCGGTTGCTGCAGGTCGGGCCGCCGCCGGACGGGGCTCGGAGCTTGGGAGGACGTGCCGGATGACGACGAGAGGCGAAGAGGTGGCCGCGACCCGGCCGAGATCTTGGACCAGCCTGGCGGCGGTGCTGCTGGCGCTCATGGCACCATGGCTCCTGGCCCCGGCCGCCGCCGGTGATCCGCCGGTTCCCGCGGCGCCGGTTCCCGAGGCATCCGCGCCGGCCGGCGCTCCCGCCGGCGAGATTCCGGGCGCCGAGGCCTTTCCCGCCGCCGGTGGCCCGACCATCGGTGTCGACGAGATCCACCGGGGCCAGCGTGGTTTTGGCGTCTCGGTGTTCCGTGGCAGCCGGCTCGAGCGGTTCGAGGTCGAGGTCCTCGGCGTGCTGCGCAACGCCAAGCCCGGCTCGACCGCGATCATGGCGCGGCTCTCCGGGCAGGGTCTCGAGGACAGCGGGGTCATCGCCGGTATGAGCGGCAGCCCGGTGTACATCGACGGCCGGCTGGCAGGGGCGGTGGCCTTCGGCTGGAACTTCTCGAAGGAGCCCATCGCCGGCATCACCCCCATCGCCGACATGCACGACCTCCGCGGGCTCGCCGGCGGCGGTCCGGGGGGCGCAGCCCGTGTCTCGAGCCTCGAGCCACCGGTGCCGCTGGCGCAGTGGATCGCCGGGGACCTGCCCGCCGACCTGCTCGAAAAGAGCCTCGAGCGCCTCGCGCCCCGCGCCGCCGACGGCGCGTCCTCGGGTCTCCAGTGGACCCTCTCGGGTTTTGGCGAGACCACTCGCTCCCTCTTCTCGGCGGCTCTCGGCGGCGCAACCGTCGGCGGTGGCGGGGTGGAGGAAGGACCTGCTCCGGAAGGCGCCGCGAGCACCCTCGAGCCCGGCAGCCCGGTGGCGGCGGTGCTGGTCCGGGGCGACCTGGCGCTGGCCGCCACCGGCACCGTCACCGACCGGGTCGGCGATGACGTCCTAGCCTTTGGTCACCCCTTCCTCGACTTCGGCCCGGTGGACCTGCCCATGGCCTCGGCAGACGTCATCACCGTGGTGCCGAGCCTGGCGAATTCCTTCAAGCTCACCAATCTGGGCCCGGTGGTCGGCGCGATCCACCAGGACCGCGAGGTCGGCGTCTTCGGCCGGCTCGGCGACCAGGCGAGGATGATCCCGCTCACCGTTCGGCTCGGTGGCGAGGGCCTCTATGGTCAGCGCGAGTTCCATATGGAGGTGGCACAGCTGCCGCAGATCACCCCGACGCTGCTCGCCGTCGCCACCCTCGGCTGTCTCGAGAGCTCGGGCCATCGCGAGGGCGAGCAGGGGCTCGACCTCCAGGCGACGTTGCGCATCAAGGGCCACGGCGAGATCCGCGTCGCGCAGACCTTCGACGGCATCGGTATCGGGGTGCAGGCGGCGGTCTACGTGCTGAGCCTCGCCGGCACCGCGACGCAGACACCGTTCGAGGACGTCGAGCTCGAATCCGTCGAGGTCGAGCTGACCCGCAGCCCGGAGGTGCGGCTCGCCAACCTGGTGGGGGCCTACGCCGACCGCAACGTCGTCCGTCCCGGCGAGACGGTGGGCGTCCAGGTCGAGCTGCTCCGCCACGGCGGGACCCGCAGCCGCCAGGCCCTCGAGGTCGAGATCCCCGAGGACCTCGACGAAGGCGCCTACTACCTGCTGATCGGCGACGGCATCAGCGCCGACGGGGCGCGCGTCCAGCTCGAGCCGGCGGTGCCCACGGACTACCCGCAGCTGCTGGCGTTGCTGCGCTCACTCCACTCACGCCGCGACCTGGTGGTCCTCGGCTTGGTCCAGGACCCCGGGCTGGTGGTGGGGGGCGACGCGCTGCCGCGGCTGCCCGGGTCGGTGCGCTCGTTGTGGCGTTCCGCCACCACCACCGGTGCGGCGTCACCGATTCCCCTGGCCATCGCGCGCCGGCAGACCGAAGCCTCCGACCTGCCCCTCGAGGGCATCGTGCGCGTCGACCTCGAAGTGCGTCGGCCGTGAAGTCCCATCCCCTGAAATCCAAGGTCCAGCCAGTCGAGCTGCAGAGAGTCAAGACCTTGAGACCCAAGCCCAGCAGAGGAGCCACCGTGGAGCTCATGCCATCGTCCCCTTCGAACGCTCCGGCCGCCCCCCGCATCCGCCGTGTGGTCCGCCCTTCCTGGATCACCGGCTGCGCCCTGGTCGCCCTGCTCGCGCTGACGGCGGGCGCGCCGCCGGCGGCGGCGACGTCGGTCAAGATCTTCCGCAACGCCTCGGCTTCGGACTTCCTCGACGGCGAGCTCGACGGGGTCAGCGTCGACGAGCTCGGCCGGCTGCGGCTGGCGCAGCGCATCGATCGGCTGACCGCTTTGGACGAGCCCTTCCTGCTGTCGGCGGTCCGTCAGGGCGACGGCTGGATCGTCGGCACGGGCACTGACGGCCGTGTGCTGCGGGTCGCCGCTGACGGCACCGCCACCACTCTGTTCACGGCTCCCGAGTCCGAGGTCTTCGCGTTGTGGGCGGATG
>JAGQSE010000201.1 GCA_020439725.1 Acidobacteriota bacterium | reverse complement strand
TCTATCCAATTGAGCTACGGGTGCAAACCGTAGGGGCGGGATAGTAGACCAAAACGGGCGCGGCGTGCAAGGGGCTCGGGGCGCCCGCGCTTGGCGGAGCCAGCGAGGGGACGGGGCGGCGCTACTCGATCAGGCCCTCGACGGGGGAGGAGGCGGTGGCGTAGAGCTTCCTGGGGATGCGGCCGGCGTGAGCGGCGAGCCAGCCGGCCTGGACGGCGAGGCGCATGGCGTGGGCCATGCGGACGGGGTCCTGGGCACCGGCGATGGCGGTGTTCATGAGCACGCCGTCGGCGCCGAGCTCGAGCGCCAGGGCGGCGTCGGAGGCGGTGCCGACGCCGGCGTCGACGATCACCGGGACCTTCGCCTGCTCGACGATGATCCGCAGGTTGGCGCGGTTGCGGATGCCCATGCCCGAACCGATGGGCGCGCCGAGGGGCATCACCGCGGCGGCGCCGGCCTCCTCGAGACGGCGGCAGACCACCGGGTCGTCGTTCGTGTAGGGCAGCACGATGAAGCCTTCCTTGACCAGGACTTCGGTGGCCTTGAGCAGCTCGGCGGTGTCTGGGAAGAGGGTCTTCTCGTCACCGATGACCTCGAGCTTGATCCACTCCCAGCCGCCGAGCTCGCGCGCCAGCCGGGCGGTGCGGATGGCGTCGTCGGCGGTGTAGCAACCGGCGGTGTTGGGCAGCAGGAGCAGACGATCGGTGTCGAGGTACTCCATCATCGAGCCCTGGCCGCGGTCGGAGAGGTCGACGCGGCGCACGGCGACGGTGACCATCTCGGTGCCCGAGGCGCGATGGGCAGCCTGCATGGTCGGGTAGTCGGGGTATTTGCCGGTGCCCAGGATCAGCCGCGAGGCGAAGCTCTTGCCGGCGATGGCCAGCGGCTCGACGGCCGCGGCGTGAGCATTGAGGTCGGTGGGTCGATGGTCGCTCATGGAGATGTCTCGGGATCGGACGCACCGGGGCGGTGCGCGCGCGGGTCAGTGGCTACCGCGGGGGACGTAGTACTGCGTGCCCTTGATGGGCCGCGAAAGCTGCTGCACCAGGTCCTCGAAGTCTTCCTCGCGGTGGAGGAAGTCGATGTGGCGCGTGTCGACCACCAGCAGCGGAGTCCGATCGTAGTAGTGGTAGTAGTGGTTGTAGGCGTCGATGAGCTCGCGCAGGTAGTCGCTCGACAGATCCTTCTCGAAGCTCCGCGAGCGCCGCTTGATGCGCTCCTTGCAGGTGTCGATGTCGGCGACCAGGTAGAGGACGAGCTCGGGCTCGGGCACTTGCGGCTCGAGCAGGTTGTAGAGCTTGTCGAAGAGCATCAGCTCCTCGTCGGTGAGGTTGAGATAGGCGAAGACCCGGTTCTTCTGGAAGGTGTAGTCGGAGACCACCAGGCGGTCGAAGAGCTCGCGCTGGACGATGTCCTGTTGCTGCTTGTAGCGCGACAGCAGGAAGTAGAGCTCGGTCTGAAAGGCGGCGCCGGGGCGGTCCTCGTAAAAGCTCGGCAGGAACGGGTTCTCGACGTCCTCGAGCACCTTGACCCCCTCGAAGCGACGCACGAGGAGCTCCACCAGGGTGGTCTTGCCCACCCCGATGGGACCGTCGACGGCCAGATAGTGGAAGGGTAGCGAGGATCGCGTCAAGGGTTCGCCGGGGTCTCGGGCGGTATGGAGGTCGGGTTCGGGTCGGGGGCGCTCAACACCGGCGCAGTATAGCAGCGGCGTCCCGGTCCAGCGACGGCGCCGAGGCCCATCTCGGGGGCCCTGGGCTATACTCCTCGATGACATCCGGCACCGAGCACCGCGCTCGTTTCTTGTCGTTCCACCGCGCGGTCCGGCCGGAAGGCC
>JAGQSE010000200.1 GCA_020439725.1 Acidobacteriota bacterium | reverse complement strand
CAGGTGGCAGCCGATCGCATCCTCCGTGTCATCGTCGTAGGGGCAGCGATCAGCGGTGACGCCGTTGCGGTAGGTCGTGAACCCGATCTCACCGAAGTGCAGTGGCTTCTTCGGCCCACAGTCGACACGTTCGACGTAGAACAGCGCCTTGTCCAGGATGAAGGCAGGTCCGGCGTCTACCGGGATGTAGGCGACCCGGCAGCGGCTCCCCTCATCGACGTGGGCCGGGCTGCACGGTTGCTGATCGCCGGTGAAGCGGTGGTAGTAGAAGGCTCCGTCTGAGATGAAGCCGACGGCTCCCGGCGGCCCCTCGCCGACGACGCAATTGGCGCCGTCGAACCTCGTCCCCTGGGGACAGCCGTGGTTGGTGGAGATCGCCGACGAGGGTTCGACGTAGTAGATGGGAGCGGTGGTCGTCCAGGGCACGTCCCGGCCCGGGTCGTACTCGCCCACCTTGCACCCGCCGGCCTCGAGCGTTCCCCCGGGACAGGGGTTGGAGCCGCTCCTCGGGGCATAAAAGAAGCCTCCGCCGGAGATCGACCCCGCCTGCCCGGCCTGGCCCTTGGCGACCAGACAGTTCGCGCCGTCGAACTCGCCGACATAGGGACAAGGCAGCCCACAACCGCCCAACGAAGCCATGTAGATCTGGTTGGCGAAATCGTAGCTCTCGGAGAATCCGTTGTTCTCGAGCCACTCGTCATCGTCGTAGTAGCCGTCGGCGTAGATGTGGTACGAGGTGAAGTGATCCCACAGGATGTAGGGATCCCAAAGCCGGGTCGAGCGGTAAGGGTTGGACAGACCGATGGTTACCAGGTGCTGCGAGTCGTGCGCGGTCAGAGCGTCGAACCAGGCCTTCGACACCTGTTGTGCCGTCCCCTTGCACAGCGGGCGATTCCCCCCCAGGTAGTCGCAGGCATGGTCGAAGGACGAGTCGTCGTCCAGCTCCTCCGTGTAGACCCACTCGGGCTCGTTCATCGGGTCGTAGGCGATGAGATAGGGCTCGTTGGCGAAGGCCTGCGAGATCTCTCCCAGCCAGTCGATGTAGCTCTCGAAGCCGTCGTCGGTGAGTCCACTGGCGTGCCCGGTGTGGAGGATCGTCCGCATCCCGTGATCGCCGAGGAGGTTGATCGCCTCGCGGACCAGCTCGAAGTAGCGGGCGCGCAGCACCGGGTCGTCGAGATCCATGTCGCAGTTGAGCAACTCGTCTCCGGCCTTGGTCCACAAGCACTTCGAGGGAAAGTACGTTGCGACCTGCTCACCGCCCTGCCCGTCCGGCTCGACGCGGAAACGGGCCGGCAGACCCACCAGCCGGACGGAGTTGGCTCCGAGACCAGTGATGCGGTCGATGTGCTCGCTGATCAGCATCGCGCGACACGAGGTCTCGCTCGAACAGGTCTCCGACACGGGCTGGTTCTTATTGACTCGCAACGAGTAGTTCGGCTCGCGATAGCTCCAGAAGGGGACAAGGAAATAGGCATCAGGGTTCGAGAGCTGATTCGGATCGGCGCCGATCCACAGGGTGAAGTTGACTCCCTTGAAACCGAAGGGCTGGTCCTCGAGCATCAGTTTCTTGTCGTCCAGGTAGACGAACTCCTTGCACGACGCCGGCTCGGTCTGACCGGCGCCGAGGCTCGGTGCCGCCGGCACGAGACAGGAAAGCAGTAGAAGAAGGTAAGGGAGCAGGATTCTTGGTCGCATCTGGGTTCTCCTTCGAACAAAGGGCTCGCACGCGGGAGGCACCAAGCTCGGCGAGCAACGCCGCCTACGAGGGGTTCTGTCTGGGTTCGCGGAGAAGGGCCGAGAACGGGATCACGGGCAGGAAGCCGCGGTGGTATCCTTCTTCGCTATGCCAGATCAGCATGAGCCGATCACGGACCTGCTCGCGCGCTGGTCCGGCGGCGACGCCGCGGCGGGGGACGAGGTCTTGCCGCTGGTCTACCGCGAGCTGCAGGCCATCGCCCGGGTGCGCTTCCAGCAGGAAAGCCCGGGGCATACGCTCCAGCCGACGGCGCTGGTCCACGAGACCTTCTTGAAGCTTCAGGGCCAGGGGCGGGTCCACTGGCAAAGCCGGAGCCACTTCCTCTCGGTCGCCGCCCACCTGATGCGGCGCATCCTCATCGATCACGCGCGCGAACGAGGCGCCGCCAAGCGGGGTGGCGGCCAGCATCGGGTGACCTTGGACGACGTCGCTCTCGAGCTCGAACGGGAGGTCGATGTCCTCGCCCTCGACACAGCCCTCGACAAGCTCGCCGACGAGGACCCGAGGTCTGCCCGCATCGTCGAGCTACGCTTCTTCGCCGGCATGACGGTGCCCGAAACGGCGGCGGTGCTCGGGGTCTCGGAACCGACGGTCAAGCGCGAATGGGCCTTCGCCCGCGCCTGGCTGGCCGAGGAGCTGCGGGTGCGATGAGTCGGGAGACCCCGTCGCCGCTCTTGGCCGAGAAAGCGATCTTTCTCGAGGCGCTCGATCTCGGGCCCGAGGCGCGAGCCGCCTACCTCGCCTCCGCCTGCGACGGCGCTCCCGGTCGGCGGGAGCGGATCGAGCGCCTTCTCGCCGCCGACTCCGCGGCGAGCTTCCTCGATCGCGGTGCCTGGCTGGCCAAAGCGCCGGCCCCTCCCCCGGAGGTTCTCGAGGGCCAGCGCCTGGGGGCCTACCGGGTGCTCCGCGAGATCGGTCGTGGCGGCATGGGAGCCGTCTACCTGGCGGAGCGGGCGGACCAGGCCTTCGAGCGGCTCGTAGCGGTGAAGGTGGTGCGCTCGGAAACGATCTCCGCCGCCAGCGCGGAGCATTTCCTGCGAGAACGCCGGATCCTGGCGCGTCTCGATCATCCCGGCATCGCCCGCCTCCTCGACGGCGGGACCGCCCCGGGCGGATCGGCGTACTTCGTCCTCGAATACGTCGAGGGCGAGGTCATCGACCGCTACTGCCACGAGCGCGGACTGTCTCTCGGCGAGCGCGTGGGCTTGTTCTGCGAGGTGTGCGCCGCCGTCGCCCACGCCCACAAGAGCCTCGTCGTCCACCAGGACATCAAGCCGAGCAACTTGCTGGTGACGAACGACGGCCGGGTCAAGCTCCTCGACTTCGGCATCGCCAGGATCCTCCGTCGCGACATGGAGGGGCTCGACCCCACCTCGCCCTATGCCGCGCTGACACCGGGCTACGCCAGCCCGGAACAGGTCCGCGGCGAGGCGGTGACCACGGCCAGCGACGTCTACTCGCTGGGAGTGCTGCTCTTTCAGCTGCTCACCGGTGTCCACCCCTACGGCGACGAGGCATCCCTCAGCCCGGCGGCGTGGCTCGACGCGGTATGCGAGAAGGAGCCTCCACCGCCCAGCGTCGCGGTGCTCCGGGGAGATGCCGCCGACGGCGCGCGCGGGCAGCTCGCTCGCCAGCTGGCCGGCGACCTCGACACGGTGGTGCTCAAGGCCATGGCCAAGGAGCCCGGGGACCGCTACGCGTCCGTCGAGCACTTCGCCGAAGACCTGCGCCGCTGGCTCGGAGGCTTCCCGATCCTCGCCCGGCCGGCGTCCGGCTGGACCCGGCTCCGGAAGTTCGCACGCCGCCACCCGGTGGCCTCGGCGGCCCTCGCCGCGGTCGCCGTGGCGGTGATCGCCGTCGGCGTCCTCAGCGTCCTCCTGACCCGGCAGAACCACGAGCTCGACCGCCAGAGAGCCGCCGCCGAAGAGGTCTCGGCCTTTGCCACGGGCATCTTCCAGCTGGCGGAGCCCGGCCGCCTGGGCAGCGGCGAGCTCTCTGCTCTCGAGCTCCTCGAGGAGGGTGAACGGCGCGCCTTCGACGACCTCGCCGACCAACCGGAGACCCGGGCGAGGATGCTCGACGTCCTGGGTACCGCCTACCTGCGGCTCACCCTGTTCGAACGCGCCCGCGCCGCCTTGACCGAGGCCGTTCGCCTTCACCAGCAGGCCCCGAAGCAAGAGCCCCTGGCCCTCGCGGAGAGCCGCTTCCACCTCGCCGAGGCGCTCCGCCGGTTGCAGGACTTCGCCGCCGCCGAGCCGCTCTATCGCGAGGCCCTGGCGGCACGGCGGGAAGCGCTAGGGGCAAACCACACGGCGGTGGCGGAGGTGCTGGCGGGATTGGGCGAGCTGCTCCTCGCCGCCGAGGGACCCGAAGCCGCCGAACCGGTGCTCGAGGAGGCCCGCGGGATCTTCCTCGGCAGCGTCGGCGAGGCCAGCCCCCAGGTGGCCAACGTCCTCTATCAGCAAGCCGCCGCGGCGGAGCGACGGCGCGACTTCGAGCGTTCCGGGAAGCTCTTCGAGACCGCCCGGCGGCTCACCGAAGAGACCCTCGGCACCCGGCACATCCAGTACGCACAATGCCTTTACGGCCTCGGCGTCTACCACTTCGACACCGGCGACCTCGACACCGGTGGCGACTACCTCGCTCAGGCGCTGAGCCTCCAGGAAGCGCTTTTCGCCCCCGGTGATTACCGGCTGGTCCAGACCCTCACCAACCTCGGTCTGTTCCACTCCTTCCGCGGCCGCTCCGCCCTTGCCGTCGACTACCTCCGCCGGGCCATCGAGCAAGGCCTGATCCACCACCGGGACCAGCCGATCCTCGACCGCATCCGGTTGAGCCTGGTGGCGATCCTGCTCGATCGCGGCGGTCTCGAGGAGGCTCGGACGCTGACCGAGGAGCTCATCCGGAGCGCCGAGGCAAAGCCCGACCACCCCTACCTCGACAGCGGACAGGCCGAGCGGCTGATGGCACGCCTGCTGATCCTCGAGGGCGACTCCGCCGAAGCCGAGCGCATGGCCCGCCGCCTCCTGACGGCGGCGACGGATCGCCCGCGACCCGACCCGCTCCAGGTCGCCTCGGCCTGGCGCCTGCTCGGCGACACCCAGCTCGAGCTGGGGCGGCTCGACGAGGCCCGCGCCGCCTTCGACCGGGCGTCCGAGGCCAACGCCGGTCTGCCCCAGGACCATCCGTTGCAGCTGGTCTCCCTCGGCTCCCGGGTCGAGCTGGCCCTGGCCGCGGGTGATCCCCAGGCGGCCCTGGCCGCGGTCCGCCGCGCCCGCGAGCTGGCCCCCAACAGCCTGGCCGGCGACCCGGTGGAGGAAGCTTGGTATCAAGGCGTCGAAGGCGAGGCGCTGGCCCTCACCGGGGACACCGTCGCCGCCAGACCCCTGCTCGAGGAGAGCCGACGGCGGCTGCTCGAGCTGCTCGGCGACCAGGCCCCCGCCGTCGCCGACGCCGACCGCCGCCTGGGATTGCTCGAGCGGCCTGCCGGATAGCCGGTGACGGTTTGTCACCCTGCGGTCACCTCGCCGACACGGTGGACACGGGGCGATGGGTGAAAATCGCCGGCCATGAACGACACGATGAAGGTTCGCCGGCTCTTCGTACGCCGCCCCGCCAAGCTCGCCTGGCTTCTCGCTCTGACCGCGCTCGCCGGTCTCGGCACCGGTGCCGAAGCCGCCGGGATCTCCGGTGCCGGGGCGACCTTTCCCTACCCGATCTACGCCAAGTGGGCGCAGGAGTACAAGGCGGCGACCGGCGTCGCGCTCAACTACCAGTCCATCGGTTCGGGCGGAGGCATCCGCCAGATCGAGCGGGGCACGGTCGATTTCGGTGCCAGTGACAAGCCGCTGACGGCGGAAGAGCTCGACAAGAAGGGACTGGTGCAGTTCCCGATGATCGTCGGCGGGGTGCTGCCGGTGGTCAACGTCAAGGGGATCGCCGCGGGTCAGCTGCGGCTCGACGGGCCGACCCTCGCCAAGATCTACCTCGGCGAGATCAAGACCTGGAACGATCCGGCGCTCCGCGCTCTCAACCCGGGTCTTTCGCTTCCCGACCAGGCGATCTCTCCCATCTACCGGGCGGACGGCTCCGGGACGACCTTCATCTTCACCCACTACCTGTCGGAAGCGAGCGACACCTGGAAGCAGAAGGTCGGCGCCGGCACCGCGGTCGCCTGGCCGGTGGGTGTCGGCGGCAAGGGCAACGAGGGGGTCACCTCCTACGTCAGCCGGATCCCCGGCGGCATCGGCTATGTCGAGCATGTCTACGCCTTCGAGAACCACCTCGCCCACGTGCTGCTCAAGAATGACCAGGGGGATTTCGTCGCCCCCAGCCGCGAGGCCTTCGCCGCCGCCGCCGCGGGCGCCGACTGGGCCGCCGCGCCAGGCTTCTACCTGCTGCTGACCAACCAGCATGGGGAAGGCTCCTGGCCCATCACCGGCGCCAGCTTCATCCTGATGCACCGCCAGCAGGCCAAGCCCGAGGTCGCCCGCCAAGCGCTGGCGTTCTTCGACTGGTCATACCGCAAGGGAGCCGGCATGGCGACGGGTCTCGACTACGTGCCGATCCCGGAGACGGTGGTCGATCAGATCGAGACGAGCTGGACGTCGCACGTGGTCGACTCGTCCGGCACCCCGATCTGGCAGGGCGCCCCGTAGCCGCGCCTCGGGAACGGGGCGTCATGTCTTCGCTTCTCTCGCCTACTCGCGCGGCGCGCCGGAGCCGTCTCGCCGACCGCCTCTGGTCGTGGCTGACGCGGGGCTCCGGCATCCTCGTCCTGGCGCTCCTGGTCGGCATCTTCGGTGAGCTTACCCTCGGGGCGTGGCCCGCGCTCCGCAGCTTTGGTCTCGGGTTCTTCACCTCGCAGTCCTGGAACCCGGTGACCGAGGAGTTCGGCGGGCTGACCTCGATCTACGGCACGCTGGTCACCTCCGCCCTGGCGCTAGCCCTCGCCGTACCCGTCAGCTTCGGCATCGCCTTCTTCCTCGCCGAGCTTTGTCCTGGCTGGCTCAAACGGCCGCTGGGGACCGCCGTCGAGCTCTTGGCCACCATCCCGAGCATCGTCTATGGCATGTGGGGCCTCTTCGTCTTCGCGCCCTTCCTTTCCGAGCACGTCCAACCTCGGCTGACCGCCTGGACCGAGGGGATTCCCGGCCTCGAGGTGCTGTTCGGCGGTCCGCCCATCGGCATCGGCCTTTTCACCGCCAGCCTGATCCTCGCGATCATGATCCTGCCGCTGGTCGCCTCGGTCATGCGAGATGTCTTCGAGGCGGTCCCCGCGACGCTCAAGGAGTCCGCCTACGCCCTCGGCGCGACCACCTGGGAGGTGGTGTGGAAGGTCGTCGTGCCACACACGCGGGTCGGGCTGGTGGGCGCCGCGGTCCTCGGTCTGGGCCGGGCCCTCGGTGAGACCATGGCGGTGACCTTCGTCATCGGCAACGCCCACAACGTGTCGCCGTCACTCTTCCTGCCCGGCGGCACGATCTCCTCGACGCTGGCCAACGAGTTCACCGAGGCGGTGAGCGAGATCCACACCTCGTCGCTCCTGGCTCTCGGCTGGGCCCTCTTCGTGCTGACGGCGGTGGTCCTCGCCGCCTCGCGGCTGATGCTGCGGCGCCTCGCCCGGCAGGAGGCCGCGCGGCCATGAACGCACGGAGTCGCTACCTCTCCCGGCGCGCCGTCGACGGCGCCGCCAAGACCTTCGCCATCGGCGCCACGCTCTTTGGTATCGGCTGGTTGATCTGGATCCTCGCCATGTTGGTGCACCTGGGCTTGCCGGGTCTCGGCGCCAAGCTCTTCACCGTCGTCACCCCGCCCCCCGGCGAGGACGGCGGGCTGGCCAACGCCATCGTCGGGAGCCTCTTGATGAGCGGGCTCGGCGTCCTCGCCGGCACCCCTCTCGGCATCCTCGCGGGGACGCACCTGGCCGAGAGCGGCGACGACGATCGCCTCGCCGCGACGGTGCGATTCGTCAACGACATCCTGCTCAGCGCGCCCTCGATCATCGTCGGGCTTTTCGTCTACGAGATCGTGGTGGTGCCCATGCACGGCTTCTCGGGCTGGGCCGGTGGGCTGGCGCTGGCCATCCTGGTGGTACCCATCGTCACGCGAACGACCGAGACCGCGCTCCGCCTGGTGCCAAGGGGGCTGCGCGAGGCGGCGGCGGCCCTCGGTGCGCCGCGCTGGCGGATCTCGACCCAGATCCTCTACCGGGCGGCGCGCGCCGGGATGATCACCGGCGCGCTGCTTGCCGTGGCGCGCATCGCCGGCGAGACGGCGCCGCTGCTCTTCACCGCCTTGAACAACCAGTTCTGGAGCCTCGACATGGGGCAGCCGATGGCCAACCTGCCGGTGGTCATCTTCCAGTACGCCATGAGCCCCTTCGAGGACTGGCAACAACTCGCCTGGGCCGGTTCGCTGCTCATCGCCGCAGGGGTGCTGGCCCTCAACATCGTCGCCCGCATCGTCGGGCGCCGGCGCTAGCCCCGGCGGTGCCGGCGCAACGAGAGACGACACCATGAACCACGACGAACCCCACGCCCCGGACTCCACCTCGCCCGACGCCGAGAGCCTCGGCGACCGGACCAAGATCGAGATCCGCGGTCTCGACTTCCACTACGGTCATCACCAGGCCCTCAAGGGGATCGACCTCGACATCCCGGCGCAGCGCGTCACCGCCTTCATCGGCCCTTCCGGTTGCGGCAAGTCGACGCTGCTG